>JALYSW010000408.1 GCA_030854615.1 Gemmatimonadota bacterium | reverse complement strand
GTGCAGCCGCCGCTCCCGCCATCGCACCGGCCTCGCGCGCCAGCGTGCGCGGCGTCCGCTTGCGTCGCACGTGCAGGAGCATTGCTATCCCCGCGCCCGCCACGAGTCCCAGCACCGCCGCCGTCAGCAGGTCGTACTGCTGCTCACCCTGGCCCGCCGCGTCTCGGCCGTTTGATGCGCGGCTCCGTCCGCCCGAACGCGGGCCCGTTGTCGTAGCCATCACTCACATCCTCCGCGGCATCGACTGCCGCATCAAGGTCACCTACATCATCGAAATCATCGACGTCGTCGCCGTCGTCGATCGAATCCGAATCGTCGTCATCGAGATCATCATCGAGTGCTTCGAAGTCTTCGTCTTCACCAGCTCGGGCCTCGACCCGCGCCCCGTCCTCGCGGAACGCCGCCGCGCCCGCCCTCACACCGCGCACCGTCGACGCCGTCGACACGAACGCATTCTCCGCCTCTTCCTGCACCAGGCGCAGCACCGCTCCCAGTTCGTGCAGCCGACGCTCGGACGCGTCGACCACGTCGCGGATCCCCTCGTTCGCCGTGAGCAGCGTCTTCCGGATCGCCTGCACATCGGCGCGAATCGATGTCGATATGTAATCGATGTTGCCCGCGATGTTCGACGCGTGCTTCGTGACGGGCTCGATGCTGCGCTCGATGTGATCGAGCACCGACTCGAACTTGTTGGCTGTTTTCCGGAACTTCACCACCGCCGGGATCAGCATGACCATCAACACCAGAAACACGATCACCGACGCAGCGCCGATGATCTGATTGAGCGTCGTGTACCACGCGGGGCCCGCCGTGACGGACTTCGTGTAGGTCGTTTCGGCGAGTGCCGTCGCACCCTGCAAGAGCAGGGCGCCCATCTGAGCGATCAGGGTCATCCGTCCGCGAAGTTCGGAGAGATCAAGGTTCTCGCGCCCCGCGCGCAGTTTCCGCGGCTCGTGCGCAAGATAAGTGCAATGGTGGTGCCATCATCCTTCAATTGGATGGGCGTCGCGTCGTTGTCAAGCGCATTCCTTGACTTGAAGCGGCAACGCGGGGCATCCTTCCGAATCTTCGCACGATTGTGAGCGCGCAGCGGCATCCCGCCTGCGCCTCCCGACCCTACTCCGATCCCATTGGCTTCCCCGCTGCGCTACATCGTCGAAGGTGGACACACGCTCGCCGGCTCCATCACGCCGTCAGGCAACAAGAACGCCGCGCTGCCCATTATCGCCGCCGCGCTGCTCACCGAGCAGAAGGTGACGCTCGAGAACGTTCCGCGCATCCGCGACTGCGAAACACTCGTCGAGCTGATCATGTCGCTGGGCGTCTCGGCCGAGTGGACCGCGCGGAATACGCTCGTGATCGAGGCGAAGACGGTGCAGCCGAGCGCGCTCGACCCGCTGCTG
This sequence comes from Gemmatimonadota bacterium, assembly GCA_030854615.1. Lineage (GTDB taxonomy): Bacteria > Gemmatimonadota > Gemmatimonadetes > Gemmatimonadales > Gemmatimonadaceae > FEN-1250. The sequence continues at coordinate 4,354 of JALYSW010000408.1, read as the reverse complement.
TGTGCGAAGATCCGCGCGTCGATTCTCCTCGCCGGTCCGCTCCTCGCGCGCTCCGGCGGCGTCACCCTCCCGCCGCCCGGCGGTGACGTCATCGGCCGCCGGCGCGTCGACACGCACTTCCTCGCGCTCGAGCAGCTTGGCGCGAGGGTCGAGATCGCGGAAAACTACGTGCTCACCACGAAGGGGCTGCGCGGCGCGGACGTTTTCCTCGACGAGCCGAGCGTCACCGGCACGGAGAACGCGCTGATGGCCGCGAGCCTCGCGCATGGAACCACGACGCTCCGCAACGCCGCCGGCGAGCCGCACGTCCAGGATCTCGCGCACTTTCTCATCGCGATGGGCGCGACGATCGAGGGGATCGGCACGAACACCATCACCGTTACGGGCGCGAAGTCGCTGCACGGCGCCACGCACCGCATCGGTCCCGATCACATCGAGGTAGGCTCGTTCATCGGGCTTGCGGCCGTCACGCACTCGGAGCTTCGCATCGTGAGCGCGGGCGTGGAGCATCTCCGCTCCACGCGCCTGGGCTTCGAGCGCCTTGGCATCGAGTGCACCGTGGTCGGTGACGATCTGCTCGTCGCCGCCAAGCAGGACCGCAGGATCGTCAGCGATCTCGGCGGGCATGTCCCGAAGCTCGAGGATCAGCCATGGCCTGCGTTCCCGGCCGATCTCATGTCGATCGCGATCGTGACGGCGACACAGTGCAACGGGCTCATTCTCATGCACGAGAAGATGTTCGAATCGCGCATGTTCTTCGTCGACAAGCTGATCGGGATGGGAGCGCGCATCGTGCTGTGCGATCCGCATCGGGCGCTGGTGGCAGGGCCGTCGCCGCTGCGTGGGAGCACGCTGGAATCCCCCGACATTCGCGCGGGGATGGCGATGCTCCTCGCGGCGCTGTGCGCGACGGGGCAGAGCACGATCAACAACGTCGGACAGATCGAGCGCGGGTACGAGCGCATCGACGAGCGCCTGCGGGCGCTTGGCGCGCGGATCACGCGCGTCGAGGACCGGCGCAGCTGACCATGCCCGAGGGCTGCGCTTCGTCCGGGCCGGCGCGCGAGAGCATTCCGGACTTCGAGGAGCTCGGCATCGTCGCCTTCACCACGACGCGGGATGCAGGAAGCTTCGCCACGGAATCGGACGAGCCCGCGCGCGCGGTGATGGGACGATGGTACGGACTGCGCGCACATCTGCACGACTACGCGCCGCGCTTCGCGACCGCGTCGCAGGTGCACGGAACGCGCGTGGTCGAGCATGATGGCGTGTGGGAGGGGTGGCTTCGCGTGCTCGACGCGGACGGCCACTTCGCTCCACGCAGCGGAACGGCGATGGCGGTGACGATCGCCGATTGCGTGCCGGTGTTTCTCGCACATCCGGATGGCGCGATCGCGCTGCTGCACTCGGGGTGGCGCGGGACGGCCGCACGGATCATCGATCGCGCGCTCGCTGCCTTCAGCCGGCACGGCTTCGCGGCGCACGGCCTGCGCATGCATCTCGGACCGGCGATCTGCGGGAAGTGCTACGAGGTGAGCGCAGAGGTCGCACAGGCGCTCACGGGCAAAGCGGGGTCGGGGCCCCGGAACGTCGATTTGCGCGCGCTCATCGCCGCGCACGCGCGCGAGGGGGGCGTTACGCAGATCACGACGAGTCGGTGGTGCACGCGCTGCGACATTGCGCGCTTCTATTCGCATCGCGCCGGCGATACGGGGCGACAGCTCGCGGTGATGGTCGCACGCGAGCCCGCGCGGGTTGACTCGCTCTAACTTCAAGCCTAGATTACATATCGGTTGCCCAGTCGTAGTTGCGACGGGGCCGGATGTGGGGGAGGTTACCCCACATTTTTTATTTTTTGTCGTCTGCGAATCGACGTGAACGAAGCGCTGAAAGTGGTTGTAACCGAAGAGCTTGACGGATTGGGCTACGATTTGGTGGAATTGCGCACCGCGGGTAGCCGCGCGCGTCCCACCTTGCAGCTCCGGATCGACCGGCGTGATGGCGCGGCGATCACCGTCAGCGATTGCGCGATCGTTTCGCGCGCGGTCGAAACGCGGCTCGAAGCGGAAAAGAAGGTTGGTCCGGAGTACGTGCTCGAAGTGTCTTCGCCGGGAATCGAGCGGCCGCTGCATCGGGCGGCCGACTGGCGTCGGTTCGTGGGTCAGCGGGCGAGCATTCTGAGCCCCGCGCTCCAGGGCCGCGCCGAAGTCGAGATCCTCGGCGTCGAAGGATCGGATGGAGCGGAGAGCGTCGTTGTCCGCACCGCACAGGGAATCGAACAGCGTATCGCGTTGGCCGACGTCAAGGACGCCCGGCTGGCATTCACTTGGTAGCGAAGGGAGTTTCCGATGGTCAGCTCCGTAGACATGTTGAGCGCGATCAAAGAACTGACGAATACCAAGCAACTCGATCGAACCGAGCTGCATCTCCTGCTGCAGGACGGCTTTCTCGCGGCCATGGCCAAGCGCTATGGGCCGACCGTGCAGGCGGAAGTCGAGATCGATGAGGGGCGTGGGGCGATCAAGATCACGCGGCTCCGCAGCGTCGTCGCGGAAGTCGCGGACGCGAGCCGCGAGATTTCGGTCGAGGATGCGCAGATCTATGACGAAGGGTTCGAGGTCGGCGACATGCTCGAGGAGCCCGTCGACTTCGGCGAGTTCGGGCGCACCGCGATTCAAGCCGCGAAGCAGCGCATCATTCAGCGCGTTCGCGAGCGTGAACGCACGCGCATTCGCGACGAGTTCGCGACCCGCGTCGGCGATCTCCTCTCCGGCGAAGTCCAGCAGATCGAGCGCGGCAAGCTCGTCGTCATGCTCAACAAGTTCCGCGAGGCGGAAGCGATCATTCCGTATCGAGAGCAGAATCACCGCGAGCACTATCATCAGGGCGAGCCGATCCGCGCGGTGCTCAAGCGCATCGAGGAAACACCCAAGGGTCCGCGGCTCATTCTCAGCCGCGCCGATGGCCTGTTCGTGAAGGCGCTGTTCAAGCTCGAGGTCCCCGAAATCCAGCAGGGGATCGTGGAGATTCGCGCATCGGCGCGCGAAGTCGGCAGCCGCACGAAGATCGCGGTCTTTTCGCGCGATGATTCGATCGATCCGGTGGGCGCGTGCGTCGGCCTCAAGGGCTCGCGCGTGCAGGCCGTGGTCAACGAGCTCGGTGGCGAGCGCATCGACATCGTGCCCTGGTCGGCGGATCCCGAGCGTTTCGCGAAGCTCGCCCTCGCGCCGGCGCGCGTCGCTCGCGTGTTCAGCGATGGCGTCGCCAAGAGCATTCAGGCCGTCGTCGACGAAGATCAGCTGTCACTCGCCATCGGCCGCAATGGACAGAACGTGCGCCTCGCAAGTGAGCTCACGGGGTGGAAGATCGATCTCTACTCGAGTCGCGAGTGGCTGGAGCGCGGCGGAGAGACGCCGCTGTTCGCGCCGCTTCCCGAAGAGGTCAGCGTCGCGGCCGACGTGCGCCTCGCGGACATCGGCGCGCTCGGACCGGCCACGGTGGCCGTGCTCGAGGACGCCGGCTATCGCACGCTGAACGACATCATCGATCTCGACCGTGACGATTTCCTCCGCCTGCCCGGGATCGCGCCGGAAGAGGCGGATCGCATCATGGCGATGATCGATGAGCTGACGGAAGACAGCAGTGGAGAAGGGAGCGACGCCGGAGGGTCTGCCGCGTTGCCGCCCGCGTAGTGGACGACGCGACCGCGGCCCGGATCCTCGGGCTCGTCGGGCTCGGCGTGCGAAGTCGGAGAGTCGTCGTTGGGGTCGAGATGGTGCGTGCGGCGGCAAAGAAGGGAACGCTCGTGCTCGCGGTGGTGGCGCCGGATGCATCGCGCCACAGTCGTGAGAAAGTGCTGCCGCTCCTGGCAGCCAGGGGCGTGCAGGTGATCGAAGGCCCCTCGGCCGCAGCGCTGGGGGCGGCCGCAGGTCGAGAGACCACGGCGGCGGTAGGAGTGATCGATCGCGATCTCGCGAAAGGAATTTCGGGAATCGCGACAGGTGGGTGAGATGAGCAGGCTCCAGAGGAGGAGTGTTTGATCAAGCTTCGAGTGAATGAGTTGGCAGGGGAGTTCGGCATTACCAGCGAGGAGCTCATGACGATGCTCCGCTCGATGGACGTGCCGGTACGCAGTCACCTCAGCCAGCTGAGTGACGAACAGATCGCGCGCCTCCGAGCACGGTGGGAGCGCGAAAAACGCGCGCGTCAGGAGAAGCCGGCAGCGGCGCCTGCGCGTCGTCGTCGCGGAACGGCCGCTGCCGCAGCTGCTGCGCCAGTCGTCGCCGCGCCCGCACCTGAAGTGGCGACCGAAGCCGCGGCTGCTCCCACGCGGCGCCGTCGCAAGGCCTCGGAC
>JALYSW010000403.1 GCA_030854615.1 Gemmatimonadota bacterium | reverse complement strand
TTCCTCCCCATCGCTCCACTCGCCCCGCCCGCTGCTCCCTCGGGCGCGCGACGCCGCCGCTCCGTCAGCAGTGTCACCGTGCACGGTTCCAGGGCGCGATACCTCCGCACCACCCCGTCGCCGCCGGCGTGCGCCCCCGCGCCGCCGCTCCCCCGCCGCACCGAATACTCCTCGATGCGGATCGGATACGCCCATTCGAGCGACTCGATCGGCGTATTGCGCGTGTTGCTCATCCCGACGTGCACCGCGCTCGGCCCTGGTCCGCGCGACGACGCGCCCTGCCCTCCGCCGAGCGTCTCGTAGAATGTCCAGCCGTCGCCGCCGAAGGTGACGTTGTTCATCGTCCCCTGCCCTTGCGCGCACACATCGAGCCCGGCGTTCGCAAGCGCGAGGAAGATCGTGTCGGTGATGCGCTGCGACATCTCGACGTTCCCCGCCGCCACCGCCGCCGGCCACTGCGCATGCACCGCACTCCCCGGCTCGGCGACGATGTCGATCGCGCGCGCGATGCCATCGTTGGTCGGCACGTCGTCGGGGAGGAGCGTGCGCAACACGAACACCGCCGCCGCGCGCGTCACGGCGAGTGGACAGTTCACATTCCCGCGCACCTGCGACGACGTCCCAGCGAAGTTGAGCACGAGGCGGTCGCCGCGCGTCCGCAGCTCGACCTGCACGGTCACGGGATCGTCGGTGAGTCCGTCGCCCTCGAGATAGTCAGTCGCGCGCCCGACGCGCGGACCGAGCGCGCGGATGGCAGCATTCGCGCGTCGCGCGGTATAATCGATGAGCGCGCGGCCGGATGTCGCGACACGCTCTCGTCCCTCGCGCGCGATGAGCGTGCGCAAACCAAACGCACCCGCCGCGCAGGCCGCGAGCTGCGCGCGGAGATCGCCTCTCCGCTCATCCGGCGTGCGCACGTTCGCGAGAACCAACGCGAGGATGTCCTCGCGGATCTCGCCGTCGTGCGCGAGCAGCGTGGGCGGCAGAATCAATCCCTCCTGCACGAGCTCGGTCGCGCCCTGTGGCATGCTCCCGGGGCTCATCCCCCCAACGTCCGCGTGATGCGCGCGCACCGCGGCGTAACCCACGAGCGTCCCCTCGAACTCCACCGCCTCGACAAGTGTAAGGTCCGGGAGATGCGAGCCGCCCGCATATGGATCGTTGAGGATGAACACATCGCCTGGCTGCGGCTCGCGCTCGCGCACCGCGCGCACGGCTTCGGGCATCGCGCCGAGGTGCACGGGGATGTGCGCAGCCTGCGCGACCATCCGCCCGCCGGCATCGAAGAGTGCCGCCGATGCATCGCGCCGCTCGCGAATGTTCGGCGACAGCGCGCCGCGCACGAGCACACTCCCCATCTCCTCGGCGATCGCCGACCACGCATGCCCCATCACCTCGAGCTCGAGCATTTCGTCGAACTCACCGCCGCGCATGGGAGTCGTCATACGTCGCGCTCCACCACATAGCCTCCGATCGGCAGCGCCCGCGCCGTCCATCCGTCGGCGACGAAGAGCGTCGCGTCGGGAAGGGCGATGACGTCGGGCCCTCGACGCACATCCTGCACGAAGTGTGGCGCGGCAAGCACCGGCTCACGCGCGACTCCGGAGATCGCGATCCGCGCGCCGATCACCTCGATCTCCTGCTCGAGACGAAAGCCCATCCGCTTCTCGTGCTCCACATCGAAGCGCGTGATGAGCGCTGCGCCGTCCTCGCCCGGTGCGAATGGAATCTCCAGCTCATGCCCCTGCCCCACGTAGCGCACGCGCAACCATCGCTGCGTCGCGCCGGCCTTCACTCCGCCGCCGGCGCGCGCGGAGAGAATGGCGTCGATCTCGCGCGTGTCCGCGGCCAAGAGCGTGTGCGCGCGGCGCATCACGCTCGACATCGCATCGCGGCGCTCCGGCGCGATCGCGAGTCCCAGCGCGCTCAGCACCCCTGCAAATGGCGGCACGAGCACGGTGCGCACGCCAAGGTGATCGGCGAGCGCGCAGGCGTGCAGCGGCCCGCCGCCGCCGAAGACCACGAGCGCGCACCGTCGCGGATCGATCCCGCGTTCGACGCTCACCCGCCGCAGCGCGCGCGCCATCGCCGCATCGGCGGCCTGTACC
>JALYSW010000400.1 GCA_030854615.1 Gemmatimonadota bacterium | reverse complement strand
GTGCCGGTGCCGGCGGTGGCGGCGGCGGCGGCGGTGCGGGCGGTGCCGCCGTGACGGTGATCGCAGCGACCGTGCTGTTGCCGTCGGCAGCCGCAGTGACGTTCGTGCTTCCCGCCGCAACTCCGCTGACGAGACCCGTGCTCGCGACCGTGGCCGCCGCCGTAGCGGAGCTCGTCCACGTGATCGTGCGTCCCGTCACCGTATTGCCGGCGACGTCGGTGAGCGTGGCGCTGAGCTGTAGCGTCTTCCCTGCCTGCACGGAGCCGGACGCCGGCGAGACGCTGACGGCGTTCGTCGATCCGACCGACACCGCGAAGAGCGAGGTGCCGGACTTGCCGCCGGTGGACGCCGTGATCGTCGCGTTGCCGACATGCGCCGCCGTCGCGAGACCGCTCGCATCCACGCTGACGACGCCGGTGTTGGAGCTCGACCAGGTGATCGTTGCGCCGGTGATCGTGGAGCCGCCCGCATCCGTGACCGCGGCGGTGAGCTGTTGCGTTGCGCCCGCGACGAGACTCGCGGAGCCCGGTGCTACGGAGACGGCGTTGACCGCGCCCGCAGTGACGGTGATCGCCGAGTTGTCGCTGGCGCCGCCCGCTGCGGCCGTGACCGTCGCACTACCCGCGCGCACCGCGGTGACGAGCCCCGCGGACGACACCGTCGCGACGGAGGTATTGGAGCTGGACCACGCGACCGCCTGGCCGGTGAGTGGATTGCCGCTGCCATCCGTGAGTGCCGCCGAGAGCTGACGCGTGGCGCCGGTCACGAGGGTGACCGATGACGGCGTGACGCTCACGCTGCGAACCGAGCCCGCGCTGACCGCTGCCGTCGCGGTGCCGGATGCGCCGGACACCGTTGCGGTGATGGTGGAGCTTCCCGGGTGGCTGCCGCTGACGACGCCGGACGCCGAGACTGTCGCGACGCCGGTATTGGAGCTGGACCACGAGACCGTCTGTGCCGAAAGTGCATTGCCCGCCGCGTCGGAGAGCGCGACGCTGAGCTGCTGCGTGCCGCCGGCGACGAGGCCGATCGAGCCTGGCGTCACGACGACCTTGCTCACCGCGCCAGCCGAGACGTTTATGGTGGCGCTGGCGGTCTTGCCTTCGGAGGTCGCGTAAATCGTTGCCGTGCCCACCTTGGAGGCCGTGACCGTGCCGCTGGTGCCGACCGACGCCACGCTTGCGTCGGAGGTGGACCAGCCGACCGCGCGCCCGGTGAGCGCGTTGCCGCTCGCGTCGGATGCCTGGGCGATGAGCTGCGTGCTGGTGCCCGATGCGAGCGACGACGAGGACGGCGTTACGGTGAGGCTGGCGATCGTGGCGGCGGAGACGTCGACGGTCGCGGTGTCGGCCACGCCGCTCGCGAGCGCGATGATCCGCGCGCTACCCGAGGCCGCGCCGGTCACGACGCCCGAGGCGGAGACGGTGGCGGTGCGGCTGTCGGCCGAGCTCCAGACCACGGTGTGGCCGGGGAGCGCGCGACCCGTGTGCGTGGCGACGGAGGCGGAGAGCTGCACATGCCCGCCGACTGATGCATTGGCGGTCTGCGGCGAGACGACGACCTTCGCGGGGACACTGTCCGTGACCATGAGCGAGCCCTGTCCAGCGACGCCTTCGCTCGTTGCGTATACGGTAGCGGAGCCCATCTTCCGGGCGCTGACCTGGCCGCCGGTGGAGACGGAGACGATCGACGTGTCGCTCGATGACCACGCGACCGGCGCGGACGGGACGGCCTGGCCGGACTGGTTCATCGGCGTCGCGGCGGCGGCGATGACCTTGCCAACCTCGAGACTGGTGACCGGCAGGCGGACGGCAACGGTGATGACGCCGGAGGGCGACTTGGGGGTGTTCGTGCCGCCGGGATCCGTTGGAGCCCCGCGATCGACGCAGGCCATGAGGGAGAGGGCGAGCGCAGCTACGAACACCAGTCGATCCGAGGTTGGAGCACGCATAAGAGACTCTCCGTAGTGAGTCCGTTCGGCGGCCCGACTGGCGTGGCGCACTCCCGTGCGCGGTAGCCTCGTAGCTTTGCGTCCCCGTCTTTCGAGGGGTTTGCCGTTATCGCGGGCGAGAGGCCCTTGCGATCGATCTCGTACCAACGTCGTTCAGGGTGCACAGCGATCTTCAAACAGCGAATCGATGGGGCTCAGCGCAATAGGGACGACAGAGTAATGGACCAGTCACTAAGGGCGCCAGGTCGCAAAACTCTGAGATATCGCACTCTGCGAAATCAGCCAAAGTGCCTGAGGTTAGAGCCATCTTATTCCCCAGGGTAGGCTGCCGCAAGAGCAAAAAGAAAGCATGATCATCCCTTCGGTTCGCGCATTGCGGAGAGCCTCCGAGACACCGACATTCCCGCCATGATTGACGAGGCCATCGCGCCTGTGCGACCGCGTTTCGGATGGCCCGAGGTGCTCATCCTGATTGCCACCGCGCTCGAGCTGGCGGTCGCGCTCCTCGCGCACCACTTCCCGTACACCGATCCCACCAACCACCTCGCGCGCTACGACCTGATTGCGCGGATCTGGTTCGGCGATCCCCCGGGCTACGTGGTGCTGCACTGGGTCCCGACCTCGTACATCGCGGGGGACATCGTCGGCGCGCTGTCGGTGCACTACATCGGCGCCGTGGCCACGCTGCGGCTCATCAACTTCGCCTCGCTGGTTTTGCTCCCGCTCGGGATGTACGGGCTCCTCCTCCACGCCGCCCCCGCGCAACGCGGCTGGGCGCTGGTGGGCGTCCTATTCGGCTTCTCGTCCCATCTCCTCTTCGGCTACCTCAACTACGCGCTGGGGCTCGGCCTCGTCTTCTGCTGGCTCGCGCTCTGGTATCCGCGCCGCGCGAACGCCTCGTGGCGTGCGCGCCTCCTGCTTGGCGTGGGCGCGATGCTGCTCTTCCTCGTGCATCTCACGGCGCCGCTCCTGGTGCTCGTCGTGATCTTCACGGACTGGGGGCTCGCGGTGATCGGCGACGACGAGCTGCTCCCGCCACGGCAGTGGAAGCTTTTCGACTCGCGGCTGCCGACGATTCTCACGGTGCTCGTGGCGGTCGCGATCGTGTGGGCGGGGGCGAGCTACTCGAGCTGGAACGACGTCGGGCCGCCGGGCGAATACATCTTTCGCTCGATCGGCAACAAGCTCATCGCCGTCACGTCGCCGTTCTACTCCGTGTCTATCGTGGCAGCGGCGGTGATTTCCATCGGGTGGGTCGCGTCGCTCGTCGCGATGCTGTACGCGCGGCGCGGGTACTATGCGCTCGATTCGCTGAGCGCGAGCGCGATCATCATGTTCGTGCTGTATCTGCTCTTCCCGAAATCGATCCCGGGCGCCGGCGCGGTGGACATCCGCTGGCTGTGGGGTGGCTACCTCCTGCTCTTTTGCGCACGGCAGCGCGGGAACGAGCGGGAGCCGAAGCTGCTGTTGCTCGTCCCGTTCACCGCATGCCTGCTGCACACGGCCGTCATCGGCTACACGGCGAAGAAGATCGACCGCGATCTCGACCAGTATCAGGCGGCGCTCACGCACGTTCCTCCGGGGACGAATCTCCTGCCGCTCGCCGACGGCGTGAAGAAGTACGGACGGGTGCAGGTGATGCGGCACTTCGTGCTCTGGCACGAGATCGATGGACACGGGCGCGCGCCGGGGCTGTTCAACTATCGCGATGCGAGCGAGCAGGATCCGCTGAACCATCATCTCGCGCACTTCATCGAGGCGAAGCACCTGTATCTCGCCGATTCCGAGTGGGGAGAGCGCGATCCCGACTTCATGCCCGGGCTTCCGTGGGCGCGCATCGATGACGAGTACGACTATGTGCTGCAGACGGCGGGTGGGGCGCGCGTGGAGTCGTACGTGAAGAAGCACGCCGACGAGATCTGGAGGGACGATCCGTTCGTGCTCTACAAGGTGCGGAAGACGCCAGTGGCGGGTGCAGTGAAACCATGAGTGGAGCGATGAGGGACGCGCCGCTCGCGATCTGCTACGGGACGAGGCCGCAGGTCATCAAGGCATCGATGCTGATCGAGGCGAGTGCCACGCGCTGGCCGCTCGTGACGGTCGACACGGGGCAGCACTACGACTACTCGCTGAACGAGGTGTTCTACGAGCAGCTCGGCGTGCGGAAGCCGGACCACTTTCTCGAGGTGGGCTCGGCGGCGCACGCGGTGCAGACGGCGCATGTGCTGACGCGCGCGGCCGCGGTGTTCGAGTCGGCGAAGCCGCGCGCCGTGGTCGTCATCGGCGACACGAACAGCACGCTCGGCTGCGCGCTGGCGGCGGTGCAGCTTCGCATTCCGATGGTGCACGTGGAGGCGGGGCTCCGGTCGAACGATCGCGCGATGGCGGAGGAGATCAACCGGCGCGTGGTGGACTCGGTAGCGGAGCTGCTGTGCGCGCCGAGCGCGGCGGCGGCGGCGCAGCTGGAGCTCGAGCACCAGTGGGGCATGATCGCGAATACGGGGGACATCGCGCACGACGTGCTGCGCAGGAATCTCCCGAAGGCGATCGCGCCGGCGAGTGTGGAGGGGTGGCCGCTCGCGGCGGGGGAGAAGTACGCGATCGCGACGCTACACCGCGCGGAGCTGACGGCGAGCGCGGAGTCGCTCGCGGCGATGATCGGTGCGCTGCGCACGCTGCCGCTGCCGGTGGTGCTCCCCGCGCACCCGCGCGTGCGCGATGCGCTCGCGAAGCTGGGGATCGCGTCGGGCGGAATGCTGCACATCATGTCACCACTTGGTTACTTCGAGATGATCGGCACGATCCGCGACGCGGCGATCGTGATCACGGACTCGGGCGGCGTGCAGCGCGAGGCGTACTGGCTGGGGATCCAGTGCGTCACGATCCGCACGGAGACCGAGTGGCACGAGACGGTGGCGCTGGGTGCGAACACGCTGGTGGCGCCGGCGCGCGCAGGAGTCGATCTGCTACCCGCAGTGAAGAGACGGCTCGCGACTGCAGCGACATGGGACAACGGCGCATACGGCGCGGGCGACGCGGCGGTGAAGATCACCGACGCAATTGCGGCGATGGAGCGGGCGTAGCGCACTCAGAGCTGAACTGCGACAGAGTGGTAAAACGAATTGAACGGATGGACTGCACGGATGAAACGGATTGATCCCTTTCGCAGTTATCCGTCCAATCCGTGCTTCTCTCCGTTTAATCGTTTCATCAATCTGTTAACGCATCCCTTCTCCCCAAGCGATTCGCCTACTGACCAACCTTCGCGTAGAAATCAGCGAAGTCGCCGTCCGTCAGCACTACCTTCGCGCCGCGGGCGCGGGCGTATTCGATCTCTGCGGGGGTGTTGCACGTCCACGTGAAGAGTGAGAGGTGGCCGAAGAGCGACGTGAGGTGATCCGTCAGCATCTCCTTCGGGATCGAGAGCGCAGGGAGCCCCAGCAGTCCGATCGCGGCGGCGATCTGCGCGTCGTGCAGCGGGCCCTTCCAGCCGTGGGGTGGGCGGTTGATCCAGTACGCCGGAATCACTTCCGGTGCGTGCCACCAGAACATGCGGAGCGGCACGGAGCTGACAGACTCGACGACGAATCTGTGCGCGAAGTGATGGCGCGCGATGAGCGAGTCGATGTGTGCCGCTGCGAAGGCGGCGTTGTGGACGTCGAGATTCTTGAAGTCGAGCCAGAGATATTGCGGCGGCTGCGGGAGCGAGTCGAGCAGCTGCGCGAGCGTCAGCGCGTTCGGGAGCAGGTCGCCCTCCTCCACCTCATCGTGCGCGACGACGAGCCCGCGGTCGTCGAACCACTGCACGTCGATCTCCGCGCCGCAAAAGCCCTTCTGTACGGCGGCGCTCACGGAGGCGACCGAATTCTCCTGCGCCGTCACGTGAAAACCGCGGTGCGCCCACAGCGCAGGGCGCGCGCATCCCGGGAGCGCCTCCGCGTGCGGCGCGAGGATGTTGCGGAGCGACCATCCCGCCGCGAGTCCGGCGACGACGACGAGGGTGAGCATCGATGCGACGAAGGCGCGCGACTTCATCGCCGCAGCTCCGGACCGGCCGCGACGTTCACGGTCTGCGAAGACGCGCGCAGATGCAGCTGGAGCCGAGCGGCCGCCGCGAACGATGGACGCCAGCGTTCGGGATCGGCACTGAAAGTGAACGGCTTGTCGGCCGTGTCGCGCAGCTGGACGATGCGCAGCGAATCGCCGTCGCCCTCCGCGAGCACGGTCTTGTAGCCGCCGGCGATCGCCGCCCAATGGTTGGGCGGATTCGGACGGTTGCCCATCGCGACGATCGCGGAGCCGACCTTGATGTCGGCGAGGAGCGAGTGACCGAAGGGCGGCACGGGCTGCGGCCAGCCGAGGATGTCCATGAGTGTCGGCATCAGATCGGCGTGCGACGTCACGGCGTCGATCGAGCGCGGCGCCTGCCCCGGCACGTAGATGAGCGCAACGGTCTGGATCTGCGGATCGGAGAGCGTACTCGCGTGACCGAGCCGCGAATGCTCGAAGAACTCCTCGCCGTGATCGCCGGTGAGCACGAGCACGGTGTTCTGCATGTCGACGGTGGTCGAGAGCTGGTGCAGCCACGCGTCGAGCTCGAGGAGGCAGTTGCGATAGCGGTTCGTGATCGCCGGCGCTTCCTGCCGCATGCGCCACGATGCGTAGCTGAAGTCCGCCGGGACCTCGGGCTCGAAGCGGTGATATTTCGGGTCGTGATCGTACGGAAAGTGCGTCCCGTTGTAGTGCATGTAGACGAGATGCGGACCGGGCTCACTGAGCTCCTGTTGCAACACGGGCAGCGTCTTCCAGTCGTCGCTCGTCTCGAAGGCTGGCTCGTTGAAGTTGCGCAGATACACGCCGAGGTTCGCCCAACTCGAGAGCTCCCAGCTGATGAGGCGCGTGTGGTAGCCTTGGCGATTGAACTCGTCGATGTACGGCGAGCCGCGCTGCGGCGGCTGTTTATCGAAGGGGAGCTGCCGGCGCCACGGCACGGTGAGCGTGCCGCGATAGAAGTCGGGGGGCGCGCCATACAGCACACCGAGCACGCCGTACTCGGTGACGTTGCCGGTGGAGTAGTGGCTGTGCAGCGCCATGGACCGCTGAGAGAGCCGCGTCCAGAACGGCATCGTCGTCGAGTCGATCAGGCGCTCATTCAGCCCCTCCATCGTCACGATCACGACATTGTACGGCTGGTGGCGCGAGGCGCTCGCATTGCGGATGACCATCGTGTTTTGGAGCGTGCTCTCGGGGCGCGCATGCATCGCATCACGCGTCGCCTGCTGGAATGCGCGGTTGGCGGCCTCGAGATCGGCATCGTGCTGTGAGCCGTACGAGAAGAGCTCTGCGGAAACGCGGTCTGCGGAATTGATGCGCAGCGGATTCGCGTCGGCGACGGCCTGCCATTGATCGCTCCCGCGGCTCACTTCGTAGCCGGCGAGCAGGATGTCCAGGCAGAACAGCACGGCCACCACGGCGAGCACGTTGCGATAGCGCGTGTTGAAGGAGCGCTGGCCGCGTTCCCACTTCGCGCCGAAGCGGGCCGCGATGAAGACGCAGACGAGCCCGAAGATGTGCAGCGACATGCGCCGCACGAACCAGCTCTCATCCGTGGAACGAATGCCGTAGTGGAGCTTCCAGTCTTCGCTCAGGAAGAGCCGCGCTTCGCGCACCGTCGCGTGGTGCCCGGACATGCCGTACCACGCGTGATCGAGCTCGATGGTGGTGAGCATGAGCAGGAGCACGATGATCGTGAGACGCATCCCCCAGTTCCCCGGCATCCGGCACGCGATGGCGTAC
>JALYSW010000386.1 GCA_030854615.1 Gemmatimonadota bacterium | reverse complement strand
CTGCAGCGGGAAGATCTATTACGATCTCCTTGCAGGACTCCAGGCCGCGGGTGGTAGTCGCGATCACCTCGCGATCGTGCGCGTGGATGAGCTCTATCCGTGGCCGCACGAGGCGCTCGCGCAGGTGCTCGATCGCTATACCGAGATCGACGAGGTCGTGTGGGCGCAGGAGGAGCCGCGCAACATGGGCGCGTGGAGCTTCGTGTCGCCGCGGCTGCGAGCGGCCGTGGGCAATGCGATGACGATTCGCTACATCGGGCGCCCCGAGCGCGCGAGCCCGGCGGAGGGATACGCGGCGCCGCACGCGGAACAGCAGGCGAAGCTCGTCGCGGAGACGCTCGCCCCGCCCGCCGCGAAGCGCGCGGGGGCACGTGCAACCTCTGCTGCGCGTTGAGCGTTGGTCCGGGATGACCGATGACATCGTAGCCTCCCACATCGCCGGATCCTCGTGAAGCTTCGGGCCGGCGTCTATGCACTAGCCGCCCTCGCTCTTCTCGCGCCGCGTCCCTGTGCTGCTCAGGAGCGCGGCGCGACGGCACTGGGCGATGCGCTCGCTGGCCTTCCGGTGTCCGTACGCGTGCTCGTGATCGGCGCGCACCCGGATGACGAAGACAACCGGCTGCTCACGTATCTGGCGAAGGGACGTCACGCGGACGTGGCCTATCTCTCGCTGACGCGCGGCGATGGCGGTCAGAATCTCATCGGCAACGAGCTCGGCGAGGCGCTCGGCGTGATTCGCACGGAGGAGCTGCTCGCGGCACGACGCGTCGATGGTGCGCAGCAGTATTTCACGCGCGCGTACGACTTCGGCTTTTCGAAGAGCGCGGCTGAGTCCTTCAAGCACTGGCCGCACGATACGCTGCTCACCGATGTCGTGACGGTGGTGCGCGCCTTCAGGCCGCAGATCATCATCGCCGTATTCTCGGGAACGCCGCGCGACGGACACGGACATCACCAGGTGTCGGGCATTCTCGCGCGCGAGGCGTACGATCTCGCGGGCGACGGAACGAAATTCCCTGCGAGCGCGACCAAGGGACTCGCGCCGTGGACGCCGCTCAAGTTCTATCGCACCACGTCGTACTGGTCGGGCGCGGGCGCGACTTTCCACTACGACGCGGGCGAATACAGTCCGCTGCTCGGAAGGAGCTACGCCGAGATCGCCGCCGAGAGCCGCTCGCAGCATCAATCGCAGGGGCAGGGTGCGTTGCAGCGGAAGGGATACATCGCGGGCTCCGTCAAGCGCGAGGATTCGCGCGCGTCGGGTGCGCCGAAGGATGCGAGCACGGAGCGCTCGATCTTCGACGGCGTCGACACGACGTATCGCAGACTGCGAGGCGAGGTGGGTGCGGCGCAGCGGTCGCGCGTGGACTCGTTGGTGAAGACGCTCGCGAAGCTCGATTTGCGCTACGATCCCATGCGTCCGGATACGCTGCTCCCCGAGCTGTACCGCGCGAGCAGGCTTGCACGAGCGCTCGCGAGCAGTGCCTCAGGCGATGTACAGGCTTCGCTCGTCACGCTTCAGGGCGCGCTCGCGCGAGCGGAGATGATGGCGAGTGGCGTGGCGATTGAGGCCACGGTGCCGCGCGAAGCGCTCGCCCTCGGCGACTCGATGTCCGCGACGGTCACCGTGTACAATCGACGTCCGGGGCCGGAAGATGCGCCGATGGTGCTCGTGATCGACTCGGTGACGCTCGGAGGGAGCGCAATCTCGGTCTCGTCGTCGCCGATCAGGAAAAAGATCGCGCCCGACAGCTCCGCGACCTGGTCGCTCACGGCGCGCGCGTCCGCGCTCACGGCGCCATGGTGGCTCACGCCGCCGCGCACCACCGATCTCTTTGCGTCGCAGGTGAGCACCGAGAGTGCCGAGGCGACGGAGTCCGGCGAGTCGTTCGCGAACATCTACACCGCTGCGGGCGTCTATCGCTCGCCCCTCGTGTTGCGCGTCGCGAATCTCGCGCGCGGCGAGGAGGAGCGCCCGCTTGCGATAGTCCCCGCGATCTCGGTGACGCTCGACGGCGCGGTGGCTTACGCGCGCGCCAACGCGCCGCTGGACCGCGAGGTGCGCGTCACACTGCGCTCGGCGTTCGTAACAGCGCGCGATGCGACGGTGCGTCTCGAGCTGCCGCACGGGCTCGACGCGGATACGCTCGCGCGCACAGTGTCGCTCGACGGCATGGGCGCGGAGCAGACCGTCGTGTTTCGCGTGCGCGGCACGCTGCCGGCGGGACGGCACGTGATCACGGCGGTCGCGAAGAGCGGTAGCCAGAAGTTCGAGAGTGGCTACGTCGCGATTCGCTACGATCACATCCGTCCGCAGACGATCGTGCGCGCGGCGACGATGGCGATCGAAGCGGTGGAGGTGCAGCTGCCGCACGGCGTCAACGTCGCGTACGTGCAGGGCGTGGGCGACAACAGCGCGCCGATGCTCGCCGAGCTCGGCGTGCCGGTGACGCTGCTCGATGCGCACGGGCTCGCGGCGGCGGATCTCTCGCGCTTCACGACGGTGGTGA
>JALYSW010000349.1 GCA_030854615.1 Gemmatimonadota bacterium | reverse complement strand
GGATGCGGTGGACGCGAAGGTCGAGGCCTTTCGCGCGGGGGCGGATGACTACGTCACCAAGCCGTTCGCCTTCGAGGAGCTGCTCGCGCGCGTCGAGGCGCTGAGCCGGCGCACGAAGACGATGTCCACGCCGGTGCTCAAGGTCGCCGATCTCACGCTCGACAGGGACACGCGTACGGTTACGCGGGCGGGTGAGGCGATCGAGCTCACGCCGAAGGAGTACACGGTGCTCGAGTATCTCATGCGGCACGCGGGGCGCGTGATGAGCCGCACGCTGATCACCGAGTACGCATGGGGGTATCACTTCGATCCCGGCACCAACATCGTGGACGTCGTGATCAATCATCTGCGCAAGAAGATCGACAGCGCGAAGCCCGTGAAGCTCATCCACACCGTGCGCGGAGTCGGCTACGTCGTGCGCTCTTAGAGGCGCATGAGCACCATTCGCGCGCAGCTCACGACGGCGTACGCGGCGGCGCTCATTGGCACCGTCGGCGTGTTCGCGGCCGTCATCTGGACGACGCGCCGCGAGGGCGCGGTGGATGAGCTGCGCCGACATGCGCTCGTGGAGGCGAATCTCGCGCTGCGATTGATCCGTCAGTCGGAGCTCGCGGGAGAGCCGGTGACCGCCACTCACGACTCGCTGGCCGGCGCGCAGCTCGACGCGCCGCTGCGCACGATGCTCGAGGGGATGCCTGACTACCTGCTCGTGCTCGACGCGAGCGGACGCATCCTCTACGTGTCGGCGCCGATTCGCGACCTGAACGAGGATCCGGACCAGCTCGCGGTGCTGATGGCGGCGGCGGTGAGCGCACCGACGACCGGCGTCGCAAAGACCGTGCAGCTCGACGACCGCAAGCTTCTCATGATCGCGCAGTCGCCGGCTGACAAGGGATCAGCCGTCTCGCGCGTCGTCGTCGCGACGGAAGCGGACGTTCCCGATCCAGCGATTAAGGATCTCGTCGAGACGATGGCGGCGGTCGCGCCTATCCTGCTCATTGCGTCGATCGCGCTCGCGTACGCGATCGGTGGGCGCGCTTTTCAGCCGGTGGATCGGCTCGTGAACGAGGTCCAGGCCATCACCGATGGACGAAGCCTCCATCGCCGGCTTCCCGTCACTGCCGGCGAGGAGATCGCGAAGCTCGCGATCACGCTCAACGAGATGTTGGAGCGGCTCGAGAGCTCCTTCGCCGCCCTGCGCCGCTTCACCGCGGATGCGAGCCACGAGCTCAAGACGCCGCTCGCAGTCATGCGCGCCGATGTCGAGCGCGCGATGAGCGACCGCGCGCCGGGACCCGACAAGCTCATCGCGCTGGAGGAGGCACTGCACGAGACGACCCGCATGGCGGATCTCGTCGACAGCCTGTTGACGCTCGCGCGGGCGGACGAGGGGCGCTTCGATCTGCATCGCGAGCGCGTGCCGCTTGCGCCGCTCGCCGTCGAGGTGTTCGAGACCGCGACCATCCTCGGCGAGGCTGCCGGGCTCACCGTCTCGATGCCCCAGATCGCCGACGTCGTCGTGTTGGCGGACCGCACGCGGCTGCGCCAGCTCTTCCTCAACATCGTCACCAATGCGCTCAAGTACACGATCACCGGCAGCGTCGAGCTGAGCCTCGTCGCGCACGACCGCACCGTCGCCTTCACGGTGCGCGACACAGGGATGGGCATCTCCGCGGCAGACCTTCCGCACATCTTCGAGCGCTTCTATCGCGCCGATCGCGCGCGCTCGCGCTCGGCCGAGCGCGGAGGGTTCGGGCTCGGGCTTGCGATCAGCCAGTGGATCGCGGAAGCACACGGCGGCACGATCTCGGTGCGTTCGCGCCTCGGCCGCGGCACGACGTTCACGGTCACGCTGCCGGTTGCGGAGGACGCGCAGGTGGTATCGCAGACGGCGCCCATGTCGGCCGACTGATCGTTACGCACGCGCTAACGATCGGTTCACGATATCGTAATGCGCTCGAAACCCGGTTCGTAATACGTGCGAAAGGATCGCGATAACATCGCATCCTAGACTGGATCCCAGGGATGATGCTCGCCTACGCTCTCACCTGGGAGACTCCGCACATGTCCATCAATCTGATCGAGTCGAAGCGCGTGTCGCAGAGGTCGGTGCGCGGCACGCTCGTGAGCATCGCGATCCATGCGAGCGCCATCACGGTCGCGGCGTACGCGACCGCCAACGCTGGCGAGGCGAGCACGCGATTCGTCGCCGACACCGTGCATCTCGTGTATACCTCGAATCCGAACGTAGAAAGACGACACGCGGCGCCGGCGCGGCGGGGCCCGCACTTATCCATGCCGCAGCTGCCAGCGAAACCACCTCTCGTTCTGGAATTTCCGGTGGCCATTCCCGATGGGATCTCGTCGGCGACATCGACCGATCCCGTTCCAGACGCTGGCTCAATGTTCGGATCTTCGGTTGCGGGAGACACGGCAGCGATTGGCGTGAGCACCACAGGCGATGGCGGAGAGCCGCTCTTCGCATCCCAGGTCGAGAAGCCGGCCCTCCCGCGCAGCGGAAATCCGATTCCGCGCTACCCGGCGCTACTCGAAAGCTCACGCGTCGAGGGCAGCGTGCTCGCACAATTCGTCGTCGACACGATGGGACGCATCGACATGAACACGTTCCGCGTGGTCGAGTCGACGAACGCTCTGTTCTCGGCGTCTCTGCGGGCAACGCTCGAGAAGTGGCGCTTTGACCCTGCCGAGGCGGGTGGGCACAGGGTCAGGCAGATCGTGCAGCTGCCGTTGAAATTCGTGGCACCGCAGCATTGAGATGAGATGCGTTCTGGTCAGCCGTCGAGCTTGCCTCACCGTATTCATACCTGGAAACAAGTGATCCGGTGGATCAGCGAGCGCGGCCAGAACGCCCGGCACGATGTGTGATTAAATGCTAACACGGCCTTCATGATTTCTTAATGATGGCGGCATTCCATCGATAACGATGGGTCGTAGGTTGCGTTCCAGGTCTGTCACAGTGCTCGCCTACTTTCTCTATTCTCCAGGCGCATGTTCAACAACCTGATCGAGTCGAAGCGGCAAAAGAAGGGAGGTATCGGCGGTACTTTCGTCAGCGTCGCGTTGCACGCGATCATCATCACGCTCGCCGTGTACGTCACCGCGCACGCGGGCCAGAAGATCGTCGAGAAGAACCGTCAGGAAGACGTCATCTTCGCAAAAGCGCCCGAGCCGCCGCCACCGCCGCCGGATGAGCCCAAGCCGCCCCCGCCGGACGTGGTCGCTGCGCCGCCGCCGCCCAAGGGATTCCAGGTGCTCACCGCGCCGATCAATATCCCGGACAAGATTCCGGATATCGATCTCTCGAAGGCCGTCACCGATGAAAAGGATTTCTCGGGGAAGGGTGTCGCCGGTGGTAAGGCGAATGGTGTCGTCGGTGGCGTCGCACAGCCGACGGATCAGCCGTATTTCGAGTTCCAGGTCGAGAAGCCTGCGCTTCCTCGCGAGGGCAATCCGAATCCGAAGTATCCGTCGATGCTGGAGAGCTCCCGCGTCGAAGGCGAAGTCCTCGCGCAGTTCGTCGTCGACACGTCGGGCAGGGCGGAGATGAGCACCTTCAAGGTTCTGCAGGCGAGCAACGATCTCTTCGCATCGTCACTCAAGTCGATATTGCCGCAGTGGCGCTTCTATCCGGCCGAAGCGGGCGGGCACAAGGTCAAGCAGATCGTGCAGCTGCCACTGAAGTTCGTCGCACCGAATCATTGAGCTGACCACGGCAATTTCACTTTTCGTCTTTTCATCTCGGAGAGGATCAAATGGGTATTTCGTTACTTGCGCTCTTTCAATCGATGGGTGGCTTCGCGAAGGGAATCGTGTTCGCGCTCGCGATCATGTCGATCTATTCGCTCACCGTGATGGTCGGCAAGTGGTGGACGCTGCGGAAGGCGCAGTCCGAGACGCGCAAGTTCGCGCCGGAGTTCTCGCAGTTCCTCGAAGAAGACAACCTCAATGAGGCGATCCGTCTGGCCGAGAGCTACAAGAAGTCGCACGTCGCCCGCGTGCTCGGCGGTGCGCTTGGCGAAGTGAAGCCACTCCTCCAGGATGGCTCCGTCACCGTCGCCGACATCAACTCGGCAGAGCGCGCCGTCGAGCGCAATATGATGATCATTCTCTCCGAGCTGAAGCGCGGCCTTGCGGTGTTGGCGACGGTCGGCGCCACGGCGCCGTTCGTTGGTCTTCTCGGTACGACGATGGGAATCGTGAACGCGTTCGTGGGTATGGCGCAGTCGGGCGCGGGCGGAATGGGCGCGATCTCGGCCGGTGTCGCCGAGGCGCTAATCACGACAGCGTTTGGTCTGCTCGTCGCGATTCCGGCGGTGTGGGCGTACAACTACTTCACGACCAAGATCGACAACCTCTCCGTCGAGATGACGTACACCTCGAAGGAAATGATCGACTATCTGATCAAGGGCGTTGCCGGTGAGTTCGGCCGTTCGCGCTTCACCCGTGAGTTCAACACCACGGGCGGCGCCGGCCCTATCTCCACGTGACCTCCGCCACTCAGAGGAGGTAGCTCATGGCAATGTCAGCATCGTCGTCCGGCGGCGTTGCATCGTCACCGAACGTCACGCCGATGATCGACGTCATGCTCGTGCTCTTGATCATTTTCATGGTCGTGACGCCGCTCATCAACGCTGGGTTCCAGGCGCAGCCACCTGTCGGCATCAATCTCAAGTCGCATCCGGAAGAGAACGAAGACCAGGTGCTCGGGATCGATGCCTTCGGGCAGTACTTTCTGAACAAGAAGCAGATCCCCAACGCGTCGCTTCCGGATCAGCTCAAGCGGATCTTCGACGCGCGCACGACGGACAAGATTCTGTACCTGAAGGCAGATAAGAATCTCGACTACTCGAAGGTGCTCGACGCGATCGATGTCGCCGCGCACAACGGCGTTCGCGTGCTCGGTGCAATTTCGGATCAGCAGCCGGGAACGGAGTCGACGGTCGCGGGAGATATCCCGACATCCACCAAGAAGCCGTAGGAGAATTCACATGGCAATGGCGAGTGGTGGAAGCACCGGTCTCTCGAACGAAATCAACGTCACGCCGATGATCGACGTGCTGCTCGTGCTGCTGGTCATCTTCATCATGGCAGTACCGATGATGCGGAAGGCGATCGATCTGCAACTTCCGGATCCGACGCCGCAACAGCAGACGACGACGCAGGCGCCCGATCAGATCGTGCTGCAGGTGCTGCCTGGCGGCACGTACAAGATCAACAGCGAGGCGGTAGCGAAGGACAACCTTGCGAAGCGACTCAAGGAGATCTACGCGCCGCGTCCCGACAAGATCATCTTCGTGAAGGGCGATCCGGCGGTGAAGTATCAGGATGTGATCTTCGGCATGGACCAGGCGCGCGGTGCAGGTGTCAAGGTCATCGGTATTCCGCCGAAGGACGTGCCCAAGGCATGAGCTGAGCGTCGCGGTCGCCGGAACCTCGGCGACGCGAACATCGTAGTACACGCGACGGACGCATCTCAGGGTGTGTCCGTCGCGTTATTTTTCGGGTGAGCCAGAGGTCAATCATCGACATGCCATCGCACGAGGCTCCGCGCGAGCCACACGTAGCTCGTCCGCCATATCGTCCGCCCGTTGGCGTTCCGGAACGCCGGGACACTAAATGGGCAGGCGCGATTTCGCTCGCGCTCCATCTGCTCCTGCTCGCGATCATGATCGTGCCGCTCCTCATCGTGCACGACGCGGAGGACGCGACGCGCGGTGCGGGTGGCGCCGGATCCGCGGGCGGTGGGGGCGGCGGGAGCAGAGGCGGCGTAAGCGATCCGTACACGAAGGAGGAGCTGCGCTTCGTGCAGGTGGCTCCGCCGCCACCGCCTCCGGTCACTACACCGAAGCCGAACGCGCTCGTGCCGCCCGTGCCGACGCCGATTCCGCCGCCCAAGGCTGCGGTCGTCCCGCCTGCCATCGTGCCCCCGCCCACCGCCGCGGCGCCCGCGACGAAGCCCGATAGCACCGCGGTCACCGTCGCGGCGGGCAATGCGCCCGGCCCAGGGAATGGGGCGGGCACCACCGGCGGTCCGGGCGCCGGCCCAGGGACGGGCGGAGGGACGGGCACCGGCGCCGGAACCGGGCGCGGCTCCGGCATCGGGCCAGGGAATGGCGGAGGGGAGGGAACGATCTTCCCACCCACTCCGGAGCTCCTGCTCATTCCGGAGCTCCCCGTGCCCGGCGGGCTCAAAGGGAAAACCTTCGTGATCCACTTCGAGATTGACGACACCGGACGCGTCGCCCGCCTCGACATCGACACCGGCAACTCCGGCTACGATCGCCGTCTTCGCGATCGCTTCATGCAGTTCAAGTGGCGCCCCGCGCATCGCGCGGATGGCACTCCCGTGGCCGCTGGCGTGGACATTCCGCTGAGCCTCTAACCACCCCACATTCGCGACACCCGCGACCTAGCGCAACTGCTGACTGGGCCGTTACTTTCCCCCCGATTTAGTGCCCGCCGCGGGACCGGTTCTCTACAGGTCGTGCCCGGCGCTCCTGCCTGCGTCCAATCCGCATCGATCGAGGAAGTACATGACCGCTGGGAACGTCGAGCGCGACGGTACGCAGTCTCCCACCGAATTCGTCCGGGCCATGACCCTGACGGATGCGACGATGCTCGTCGCCGGATCGATGATCGGCTCCGGCATCTTCATCGTCTCGGCGGCGATCTCGCGTGCAGTCGGCTCGCCCCTCTGGCTCATCATCATCTGGGTCCTTACCGGGCTCATTACGATGCTCGGCGCGCTCGCTTACGGGGAGCTCGCCGCGATGTATCCCCGAGCCGGAGGGCAGTACGTTTTCCTCCGCGAGTCGATGGGTCCTCTCATGGGTTTCCTCTATGGGTGGACCCTTTTCCTTGTCATCCAGACGGGGACGATCGCTGCGGTCGCTGTCGCCTTCGGGCGTTTCGCCGGCGTGCTCTGGCCCGCGATCTCCCCTGACCGGTACCCGTGGTTCCCGCACGCCGACGTCTGCTTCCGCGCGCTCGGCTGCGTCGATCCCTCGGCGGCGATCCAGCTCGGGCTCACACCGCAGCGGCTCCTCGGACTCGCGACCGTGTGGCTGCTCACCTGGGTGAATCTGCGCGGCGTGCGCGAAGGAAAGTTCGTGCAGACGACGCTCTCCTTCGTGAAGGCGGGCACGCTCGCGGTGCTCATCATTATCGGCTTCGTGCTTGGGCGGAACAGCACCGCGCTCGCGGCGAACTTCGGCGCGGCGTTCGCAGCGGGGCCGTCGATCACCGGCGCGTTCGTGCTCGCCGCCGGCGCGGCGATGGTCGGCTCGCTTTTTTCCAGCGACGCGTGGAACAACGTCACCTTCGCAGCGGCCGAAGTGCAGAATCCGCGGCGGAATCTCCCGCTGGCGCTCGTGTTCGGGACGGGGCTCGTGAGCCTGCTGTACATCCTCGCGAACATCTCGTATCTGCAGGTGCTCCCGCTGCACGGTGCCGCGGATGGCGCGACGGTGCTCGCGCGCGGGATCGAGCACGCGACGCAGGATCGCGTCGGTACGGCGGCGGCTGAAGTGGTGTTCGGCGCGAGCGGCGCGACGTTCATGGCGATCGCGATCCTCATCTCGACCTTCGGCTGCAACAACGGCTTGATCCTCGCCGGCGCGCGCGTCTACTTCGCGATGGCCCGCGACAAGCTGTTCTTCCGCCGCGCCGCCACGCTCAACGCGAAGGCGGTTCCGTCGTTCGCCCTCATCGTTCAGTCGGTGTGGGTGTCGCTCCTCTGCCTGACGGGCACGTATAGCCAGCTGCTCGACTACGTGATCTTTGCGGCGCTGCTCTTCTACGTGCTCACCACCCTCGGGCTCTTCATCCTGCGGCGGAAGCATCCCGAGATCGAGCGCCCGTACCGCGCCTTCGGCTATCCGTTTCTCCCCGCACTCTACATCGCGCTCGCGGGCGCGGTGTCGATTATCCTGCTGCTCGCGCCGCAGACGCGCACCCAGGCGCTGTCAGGGCTCGTGATCGTGCTGGTCGGTATCCCGGTGTACGCGCTCTGGCGCCGTGTGGAGGCCGTGTAGTGCCTCACCGCGCAGCCGAGCGCGTTCGACCGTCGCTCTTCCCGCTCGCGGCCAATGGCGCGGCGGCTTCTGTACCTCACTGGAGATTTTCACTGATGAACACAATGCACCATTCGCTCACACGCATCCTTTCGCGCTGGCCGGCGATGCTGCTAGCGATGCTTGCCCTTCCGCTCGCCGCGTTGCGCGCTCTCGCGCAGGATGGCCCCGCCGTCGGCGGCGAGGCGAATCTGAAGGTGCCCGACCTGTCGCAGGTCACCTTCCTCAACGGCATCCCAGGGAGCACGCTGCTCACCTATGGGCTGATCGTTTGCGCGCTGGGCCTCGTCTTTGGCGTCGTGATCTACGCGAAGCTCAAGGCGATGCCCGTGCACGAGTCGATGCTCGAGGTGTCCGAGCTGATCTACGAGACGTGCAAGACGTATCTGACGACGCAGGGGAAGTTCATTCTCCTCCTCGAGGTGTTCATCGGCGCCGTGATCGTGCTCTACTTCGGCTATCTCCTCAGCTTTACGCCCGGCCGCGTGCTGATCATTCTCGCCTTCAGCCTCCTCGGCATCGCCGGCAGCTACGGCGTGGCGTGGTTCGGCATTCGCGTCAACACGTTCGCGAACTCGCGGACGGCGTTCGCCAGCCTGCGCGGCAAGCCTTATCCCTGCTATGCGATTCCGCTGAGCGCCGGCATGAGCATCGGCATGCTGCTGATCTCGGTCGAGCTCCTGATCATGCTCAGCATTCTGCTCTTCATTCCGGGCGACTACGCGGGCCAGTGCTTCATCGGCTTCGCGATCGGTGAATCGCTCGGCGCCGCGGCGCTCCGCATCGCGGGCGGCATCTTCACGAAGATCGCGGACATCGGCTCCGATCTCATGAAGATCGTGTTCAACGTGAAGGAAGACGACGCGCGCAACCCCGGCGTGATCGCGGATTGCGTCGGTGACAATGCGGGCGACTCGGTTGGCCCGAGCGCCGACGGCTTCGAGACGTATGGCGTGACGGGCGTCGCGCTGATCGCGTTCATCCTGCTCGCCGTGCCCGATACGACGATCCAGGTGCAGCTGCTCGTCTGGATCTTCGTGATGCGCATCGTGATGGTCATCGCGAGCGGCGTGTCCTATCTGATCAACGGCGCGATTGCGAAGGCGCGCTTCCAGAACGCGGACAACATGAACTACGAGACGCCGCTCACGACGCTCGTGTGGCTGACGTCGATCATTTCCGTGGCGTTTACGTACGTCGTGTCGAAGATGATCATCCCAACGCTCGGCGACGGGACGCTGTGGTGGAAGCTCGCCACGGTCATCACCTGCGGCACGCTCGCGGGCGCGATCATTCCGGAGCTGGTGAAGGTGTTCACCTCGACGTCGTCGCGGCACGTGCGCGAGGTCGTCTCCTCGTCGCGTGAGGGCGGCTCGGCGCTCAACATTCTTTCCGGACTCGTGGCGGGAAACTTCAGCGCGTACTGGCTGGGCATGACGATCATGGGGCTGATGGCGGCGGGCTACTACGTGAGCCTCGGCATTCCCGCGATCACGCCGGGCATGGCGACGGAGGGTGGGATCATGCTGGCCCCCGCCGTGTTCGCGTTTGGTCTTGTGGCCTTCGGCTTCCTCGGCATGGGTCCCGTCACGATCGCCGTCGACTCGTACGGTCCGGTGACGGACAATGCGCAGTCGGTGTTCGAGCTCTCGATCATCGAGCAGCTGCCGAACATCGAGCAGGAGCTGCAGTCGAAGTACGGCTTCAAGGTGAACTTCGAGCGCGCGAAGCATCTGCTCGAGGAGAACGATGGCGCCGGCAACACGTTCAAGGCGACGGCGAAGCCGGTGCTCATTGGCACGGCGGTCGTCGGTGCGACGACGATGATCTTCTCGATCATCGTAGCGCTTACGGATGGGCTGAAGCCGGAGCTGATCGGCAATCTGTCGCTGCTGCACCCACCATTCCTGCTCGGGTTGATCACGGGCGGATCGATGATCTACTGGTTCACCGGCGCCTCGATCCAGGCCGTGACCACGGGCGCGTATCGCGCAGTCGAGTACATCAAGAAAAATATCAAGCTCGAGGGCACGACCAAGGCGTCGATGGAGGACAGCAAGGCCGTCGTCGAGATCTGCACCAAGTACGCGCAGAAGGGGATGCTCAACATCTTCATCTGCGTCTTCTTCGCGACGCTCGCCTTTGCGTTCGTCGAGCCGTACTTCTTCATTGGCTACCTCGTCTCGATCGCGCTGTTCGGTCTCTACCAGGCCGTGTTCATGGCGAATGCCGGCGGCGCGTGGGACAATGCCAAGAAAATCGTCGAGGTCGAGCTCAAGCAGAAGGGAACCGCACTGCACGAGGCGACCGTGGTCGGCGACATTGTCGGCGACCCGTTCAAGGATACGTCGTCGGTGGCGCTCAACCCGATCATCAAGTTCACGACGTTGTTCGGCCTGCTCGCGGTCGAGCTGGCAGTGTCGCTGAGTGCCTCGCACCCGGGGAATCTCACCCACGTGCTGGCGCTCGTGTTCTTCCTCATCTCCGCGACGTTCGTCTACCGGTCGTTCTACGGCATGCGGATCGAGGCGGCATCATAGTGATTGCCGTGTGAGCGCGGCGCGCACTGGCGCGTCGCGCTCCACGTTTCGTTCCTTCCTCTCAAGCCCGGACCTCGCATGGCATCACTGTTCAGCCGAAAGCCGATCGCCGATCTGATGTCGGAGGCGGACAATCCGAACGCGCTTCGACGATTGCTGGGTGCGGGCGATCTGATCATGCTCGCGATCGGCGCGGTGATCGGTGCCGGAATCTTCGGCGCGATCGGCTCCGCTGCGGCGGGCGAGATCGTGAATGGCGTGGTCGTGCGGAG
>JALYSW010000410.1 GCA_030854615.1 Gemmatimonadota bacterium | reverse complement strand
CGCCCGACGCGAGCGCGGCCAGCTCACGCGCGAGCGATTCCGCGGGCTCGGACGTGAACGCGGTACCGTTGACGTACGCGATCTTCGCGGCCTGTGTGCCGATGGCGTCCGCGATCTCGCGCACCCCGTGCCCCACGTTGGCGACGAAGGCTCCGCCACATCCGTCGAGATACCGGCGGCCATGCTCGTCCCACAGATAGCAGCCCTCGCCCCGCACGATCTCGGGAAAGTCGCGGGTCAGCTTCCGGTAGAAGACGTTGCTATCGGGGTAGCGATGCGTGGCAGCGATCTGACGGTTCCTGGGGGGGAAGATGGCTAACTTATCGCTCCGCGACGGCCGGAAACAGGGTCATTCGCGCCTGAAGGGCGCCGCGGCACGCCGAGGGTAAGTCGGCTGGCTGTGGCGTTTTTCAAGAGTACCGCCCATTGTTTCGGGTATGCCCCTCCCCCGTGAGGTCATGCATGCGTGTCCGCCCTGTAGCGGTTGCTGTGACGATCCTGGTTGCCGGCTGCACGCCGCAGCAGCTGAACGACCACTTCGCATCGCCACGATGCAACGCGCGTGATGCACTCTGTGATGCGAAAAAGCAGATCAGGGACGATCGCGATACCAGCTCGTGGAAGGATCCCTTTCGCGAGATGAAGTCGATCAACGACTCGTCCGCTCCACGGGTGCCCATGGTCGACACCTCGACCCCACGCCCGCTGATTATCCCCTAAGCCGCGCCACTACTCCTCCGCGAAGCTCGTCGTGCATCTCCCGCCAGCGGTCACCGATCCCGATAGCGCGAGGCCGCCGATTCCACACGGCCACCCTCACTCAACGGAGCACGATCGCGAACGACGAAAGACCCGCGCGGCTCTCGCCTCGCGGGTCTTCACGTTCATTCGATCCTCGTTCCTGCCTGCGACCGTTAGACGACGCGACGGCCCGAAATCAGGCGGATCAGCACGACCACAATCGCGATGACGAGCAGCAGATGGATCAACCCGCCCGCGACATGAAACACGCCGAAGCCGAGAATCCAGAGAATGAAGAGAATGACCGCAAGTGTCCAAAGCATTGTCGGAGCCCCCGCTCTAGAGTAAGTGGCACGCTGCTTCCTTAAGCAACAGGCGTACCGCTGGGTTCGGACCGCCACGGCACGGACAACGTTCGTTTCGTCTTGCTGCCCTCCGCGCGCGCGCGTACACTCCCGCGCACGGCACTTCCCTCCCCGCACCTCGCCCCATCATGAGCTTCGTTACCCCTCCGCGCGCAGCCCTCGCGGCTCTCGCCTGCACCATTGCACTCTCGAGCGCCGACGCTCAGGCGACGCGCCCGCTCACGGTCGCGGACATGCATCGCTTCCAGCAGGTGAGTGATCCGCGCCTCTCGCCCAACGGCGATTGGATCGTCTACACGGTCTCCGGAGTCGATTCGGCACACGATCGCGCGAACGGCGACATCTGGGTCGCACGATGGGACGGCACGCGCACGGTGCGCATGACCTACGGCGCCGACGACGAGCATTCGCCGCAGTTCGCCGGCAGCGATCACGCGATCTCCTTTCTCTCCTCGCGCGGCGATCCACACGACTCGGATCAGCTCTGGCTCCTCTCGATGGATGGCGGAGAAGCGCGCAAGCTCACCTCGGTGAAGGATGGCATCGACGACTACTCGTGGTCGCCCGACGGCAAGCGTGTCGTGCTCGCGCTGCGCGACTCCACGGCCGATGCGGACAGCGCACCACATCCGATCGTCATCGATCGTTACCAGTTCAAGCAGGATGTCCAGGGGTATCTCGATGACCATCGCGTGCATCTCTGGCTGCTCGATGTCGCGACCCACTCGCTCACCCAGCTCACCAGCGGCAATCACGACGACATGATGCCGGAGTGGTCCCCCGACGGCTCCCGCATCGTCTTCTCGTCGAAGCAGCAGAAGGATCCTGATCGCTCCGACAACTGGGATGTCTACGTCATCGCGCCTGCCGCCGGCGCGACCGCGAGGCAGCTCACGCAGAACGACCTCGATGACGACGATCCGCAATGGGGAAGCCGTGCCGTCTGGAGTCCCGACAGCAGGGAGATCGCCTTCCTGCAGGGCGGGCCGGACTCACTCCTCTACTTCGCGCTGCAGCATCTCGCCGTCGTCCCTGCCGCCGGCGGTCCCGTGCGCCTCCTCGGCGCCGCGCTCGATCGGAACTTCGTGCACCCGGCCTGGTCCGGCGATGGCAAGTGGATCTACGCACAGCTCGAAGACGATGGCTCGATGATTCTCGCGCGCGTCGCGCGCGAGAGCGGCGCGGTGCAACGCGTGCTCGATGGCCGTCGCGTCGTGAACGCCGTCACCGCCGCGGGTGCACACGTGGCCATCACGCAGAGTACCGTCACGCACCCCGATGAGCTCTTCGCGGTAGATGGCGACAGCGCACGCGCGATAACGAATGCCAACGCCTGGCTGCACGAGATTCAGCTCGCCGACCAGGAGCCGATCGCGACGAAGAGCAAGGATGGCACGCCCATCCACGGATTCATCATGCGACCCGTCGGCTACACGCAGGGGCAGAAGGTGCCCGCGATTCTTCGCCTTCACGGCGGTCCGGTCTCCCAATGGGACAATGGCTTCGAGCTCTCCTGGCAGCTGCTCGCCGCCCACGGCTTTGCGGTGATCGGCATGAATCCGCGCGGCAGCTCGGGGCGCGGGCTCGCATGGGCGAAGGCGATCTACGCGCACTGGGGGGAGAAGGACGTGCAGGACGTTCTCTCCGGCGCCGACTACGCCGTCGCGCACGGCATCGCCGACCCCGCCCGCCTCGGCGTCGGCGGCTGGAGCTACGGCGGCGAGCTCACCGACTACGTCATCGCGAGCGACACGCGTTTCAAGGCGGCCATCTCTGGCGCCGGCATCGGCAACGTGCTCGCCGGCTTCGGCACCGATCAGTACGTGCGCGAGTACACGGCCGAGCTGGGAGTTCCGTGGAAGCATCTGGAGACGTGGCTCCGTGTGTCCTACCCCTTCCTCCACGCGGATCGCATCGTGACGCCAACGCTCTTCATGGCTGGCGACCAGGACTACAACGTCCCTCTCCAGAACTCCGAACAGATGTACGAAGCCCTCCGCTCACTCGGCGTCGAAACGCAGTTCGTGATCTACCCAGGCCAGTTCCACGGCCTCACTCGCCCGAGCTTCCTCGCCGACCGCATGCAGCGCTACATCAACTGGTACGGCAAGCATTTGGGCTCGAGCAACCACTAGAAGCGACTGCTTTGAAAATTCGACAACCAACTGACGGAACGGACAACAAACGAAAACTTCGGTTTCTTGCACTCCCCGTTTCCTGTCCGTTCCATCCGTTTTTTGTCGTAGTTAAATCGCAGTTGATCGCACTACGCCCTACTCATCCCCTACGTCCTACATCGGATCAATGAAGATCGTCGCGTAGGTCTTGTTCGTCTGCACCTGCAGCTTGACGTACATCATCGAGTTCGCGGCGTCGAAGAAGTACAGGTTGCCCGTGCTCGCATCGAGATCGGAGAGCGATGCGGCGGCCGCGATCGGATGCCCGGAGTCGTAGTCGCGCCAGACCTTCACGCTCGCGGTGGTCCACGGGAAGCCGATGCGCGCGTTGTTCCCCGGCGACGCGTCACGCCAGTACACTCGCGGCTTGCTCGGGACCGTCGTTGGCTGAAGCGTATACGCGCGGCTGCTCAGCAGCGACATGTTGATCGACGTGAGCGAGTTGCCGCTCCCTGCCATGCTCCCGGTCACGTTGTCGTCCCGCTTGATGACCAGCGGCGCCATGTTCTCCGGCGTCGTCGCACCCGTCCCCAGCGAGAATAGCCCGTACGTGCCGCGGCAGACGTACGCGTTCCACTCCGGGCGCGAGGTGCACGAGTTGTCGAGCAGGATCGGCATGTTCGTCACCACGTGCGCGCCTGACGTTCCTGTCACGCTCCCATCCGCATCGAGGAACACCGCGGCCTTGTCGCCATCCTTCTCCGGGTGCGGATCCTCGAGATAGACGTGATTCGCATTGAGGAAGGTCGCATTGTCCGTGAAATTCTGCGTGTTGATGCTGAACGCGTTGTTCCTGTTGTAGCCGTACGCGCTCGCGGGCCGCGTCCCGTTCGGCACGAAGTTCACGAACTGCACCCGCTGCGCACCTACCCGTCCGTCATAGAACTCGTAGCCACGAATCGGATAGGCGCCCAGCGTCGTCGCGCTGTTCGCGCTCTCGCCGATGATCGTGGCGTCCTGCAGGAAGGTCTCGTTCGCCGCGAACGTCGCGCCGATGTCGTTGTCCGCCAGCAACGCGTGCGTGAGCCGCAAATTCGCGCCGCGCATCCACGCGCCGCGGTTGCGATTCTTGTACGCCGTGAAATGATCGAAGGACGTCACCACGGTGGCCGAACTGCCGTTCGTCGGATCGACGCGTGGGTCGTAGTAGGTCGTCCCCACCGTCCCATCGGGATTCGGACCATCGTCGATGTTCATCCCCGTCGAGCGGTTCGAATGCGCCTTGTTGTTGGAGAAGTTCGTGAAGGCCGTCCGTCGCGGCCATACGGCGTCCGTCGCCGAAAGACCGTTGGGATGCAGCGGTAGCGCAATCCAGAATCCCACTCCCATCGACCCCGCGGCGACGTTGCCCGTGTACGTGTTGTCGGGGTTCGTGATCCAGAACGTCGCGGGACGCGTGTCGGACGCGAGCACCTGCTGCCCGGCGACCGGCGTCACCGCGAGAATGCCCAGGTTGTTCGTGATCGTATTTCCGTGCTCGATCCCATCCTCGAGGAAGTATCCGTGCCCGAGGTGATTGTAGCAGATATTTCCCGACACGACTGCCATGTTCGTTCCGTGTACGGTCACGCAGCGGTTGAACGTCTTCCAGATGCTGCTGTTCCGGATGTACTGACCCGTCACGTCACCGGCGACGTGCCAGTGAAAGGGATAGCGCGCGAGCTTCGACTTCTGTCCCATCTGATACAGCTCGACGCTCTCGACGTGCGCGACGCCGCCCTGGAAGACGATGATGTGTCCGCAG
This sequence comes from Gemmatimonadota bacterium, assembly GCA_030854615.1. Taxonomy (GTDB): domain Bacteria; phylum Gemmatimonadota; class Gemmatimonadetes; order Gemmatimonadales; family Gemmatimonadaceae; genus FEN-1250. The sequence goes on along the minus strand of JALYSW010000410.1, from coordinate 5,746 downwards.
TAGCCGCTCGACACACACTCGTCGTCGCCACGAATCGTGATGTTGCGCGAAAGCAGCCCGATCTCGGCCCGCTCATCGAGCGTCGCGCCGCCCAGCGTCTGCAGCACCCCCCAATGTGCGTACTTGAGCGGCGTCGTCACCGTCACCTGCTGTCCCGACACGGACTGCACGACGAGCGCCTCCGCCTGATTCGGATCGAAGTCGGTTGATGCCAGCACGATGTTGTCGCCGGCGCGCCAATCGACGCCATGCGCCACCGTCACCTGCGTCGCACCCTTCGCTGCCGACGCGGAGAGATTCGTCCACACGACGCGCGGCGCGCCGTGCAGCTCGAGCGATGCGCCGGAGCTCACCGACAGCGCCTTGCTCGCGAGGCCGAGCGTGCCCTCGTTGGAGTCATCGCCCGTGAGCGTGATCGTCGCGCGGTGCGTGTACGGCTTGACCTCCGTGCCGATTTGCAGCGCGCCCTTCACCTGGATATAGTTGGCCGACAGCGCGAGATCGCTGTCCGCGAACGTCAGCGAGCCCAGAATCGAGAGACTCTTGAGCGCAGGAGGCGTGAGGTCGAGAATCATCGCCGTGCCGACGGGCACGACCACGTCCTCATTCGCCACCGGAACCGCGTGCGACGGCCAGCTCCTGGCGTCCGACCATTTGTGCGTCGACATCGCGGGCGGGCCGCCGGGATCCGTCGGAACTGTCGTGTCCGCGCTGCAGGATCCGAAGATCGCGATCGGAAGCGCGAAGGCGACGACGATACGCGCCAGGGTCTTGGTCGGAAGCATGGGCATCCTCAATGGAATGGCGAGCCGCGACGCGGATGCGACGGCGGGAGGGCCCAAAGATCGAAGCTCCTGCTGAGCGCGCCATAGCCGACCCATACCGTAGCACCATACGCCACGCATTTCGGTCATTTTGAATCAGGGGATCGTAACGGAACGTGTCGGTGTTGAATGAAGCTGGACGCGATCAGTTACTCGTGATGCTTCTTGGACCCGTGAGGACGGGCACAACGTTGATCGCCACACCGACTTCGGCCTCTCGATTGCATATGTTCACTGCGATGATTCCCACTATCTCGATGATCCGCTCACGTTCGCCGGTGCTTTGCGCCGGCCTACTCCTTTGCATCACCGCCGTCGGCTGCAGCCACCCGCAATTGGCGCCGGCGCCGGTGCCCGACCCTGCGCTCGTCGCTGCCGACAGCGCTCGCGCCGCGCAGCTCGCAGCCGCCGATTCGCTGCAGCGCGCCGACTCCGCTCGCATCGTCGACAGTGTCGCCGCCCATGGCGAGCTCGCAGCGGAAGCGCCGGCGCGAGTGATGCGCTTCGAGTCCGACGCCGACAGCATCAACTTCGAGCAGAATCGCGCGCTCGCCGAGCAGGCGACGGGCTACCGCGTCATCGTCTCGCTCTTCGATCGACATCTCTGGGTCGTGAATGGCACCGACACGCTGCGCTCCGCCCCTGCCGCTGTCGCAATGGACTCGACGCTCGACTACGCCGGCCGCTCGTGGAAGTTCGGCACGCCCCGCGGCAAGCGCACGATCCACGGGAAGACGGACAATCCCCTCTGGATCCCGCCCGACTGGCACTACGCCGAGGTCGCGAAGGAGAATCATCTCGCGCTCTCACGCGTGCCCGCGAAGGGCGTGGTGAAGATCGCCAATGGACGCAAGCTGCAGGTGCGCCACGGCGAGGTCGGCATCATCGTTCCCGACTCCGGCTGGACGCCGCTGCCGCTCGACGAGGAAGTCGTCTTCGACGACACGCTCTACATGCCCCCGCTGGGCTCCCGGAATCGCCGCATCTTCGGTGAGCTCGGCAGCTACCGCCTCGACATGGGCGATGGATATCTCATCCACGGTACGCCAGAAGAGTCGACGGTGGGCGACGCCGTGACGCACGGCTGCGTGCGTCTCAAGGAAGAGGACATTGCGTGGCTCTACACGAATGTCCCGATCGGGACCGGCGTCTACATCTACTAGAGCGCCCGGCTACGGCGTAGTCGGCGTCGAGAGCATCTTCACGAGGCGGTAGAGAAACTCCTGCCCGTCGTACAACGACTGCACGCGCATCCGCTCGTCCTTGCCGTGCGCACGTGAGTCGTTCGGATCGCCGAACAGCCCCGACACGCCGTAGGTAGGAATTCCCTTCGCGCGCAGATACATCCCGTCGGTCGCGCCGGTCGACATCGTCGGGATTACGGGGATGTCGCCGAACATGCTCTTCGTCAGCTGCTCGACGGCGCCCATCAACTCCGGCGTGAGCGGCGACGGCGCGCTCGGCTCGAGCGGGGGCGGCGCCGACATCGAGATCCCCGTATCGCCCATCACCTGCAAGAGCGTGAGCCGCACCTGCGCCGGATCGACGTTCGGCACCACGCGACAGTTGATGTTCGCCGTGGCCGTCTGGGGGAGTGCGTTGTTCGCGTGGCCGCCGAACAGTCGTGTGGCGACGCAGGTGGTGCGCAGCATCGACGCGTAGCGTGGGTTTGCGGAGAGCATCGCATCGGCGGCCCCGTCCTTTTCGTTCTTCGCGATGGCGCGCATCGCTCCGCCGATCGCCGGCGTCTCGATCGCCGCCGTGCGCTCGAAGAACGCGCGCGACACATCGTTGAGCTGCACCGGAAAGCGATAGGCCGAGAGCTTCATGAGCCCCGCCGCGAGCTCGTAGATCGCATTATCGGGCCGCGGCACCGATGAGTGTCCACCGCGGTTGTGCGTGCTCGCGGTGAGATTGATGGACACCTTCTCCGTCGCCTGTACCGATTGCAGAAATGGCTTCCCGTTCACGAGCGCGCCGCCTCCACCCTCGTTGATCGCGTACGCCGCATCGATCACCAGCTTGTGTGTATTCACCAGCCACTCGGCGCCATCCATGTCGCCCCCTTCCTCGTCCGCCGTGAGGGCGAGAATCAGATCGCGATCGGGGACGTATCCTTCGCGCTTCATCCGCAGCATGTTCGCGACGAAGATCGACGCCATCGCCTTGTCGTCGCCGCTACCGCGCGCGTAGTAGTAGCCGTCCTTCTCGACGAGCTTGAAGGGATCGGTCGTCCAGTCGGAGCGGAGCGCGGCGACGACGTCGAGATGCGCGAGCAGCAGCAGCGGCTTCCGCGTGCCCTTCCCGTGATAGCGCACGACGAGATTTCCCTTGTCCGGCTTCGGCGTGAACAGCTGCACGTCGGCCGCGGGAAAGCCCGCGTCGAGAAAGCGCTTCTGCATCGCCTGCGCGGCCACCGTCGCGCTACCGACCGAGTCGACGGTGTTGATCTCGACCAGCTCCTTGTAGATGTCGTGCAGCCGCTGCTGCTCGGGGTTGAGCGTCATCGTTTGCGCGTGCGCGACCGCGGGGGCAATCGCCAGCACGAGTGCCAGCGCGAGGGAACACGGATGGCCTGGGAACCGACGTGTCATGTGCGTGACGCTCCGGGAGTGTGATGCGGTGATCACTTCGTCGTGCGAAGGAGCTCCATCGCGGCGTTCCGTCCGTTAACCGCCATCACGCTCCCGCCGGGGTGCGTGGCGGCGCCGCAGAGCCACACGCCGTCCATCGGTGTGCGCGCGGTGAGCCGCTTTTCCCACATGTGCGCGGGAAGAATGTCGCCCTGGAAGATGTGGCCGCCCGTGAGCCCCACGCGCGACTCGATGTCGGGCGGACCGAGCACCTCGAGATCGATGATCGCATCGGGCATGTTCGAGGTGAAGCGGGCGATCGACGCGACCACTCGCTCGCCGACTTCCTTTCGCCGCGAATCCCAGTCACCGCGCGCGAAGGTGTGCGGCACATACTGCGCGAACACGCTCAACGTGTGAACACCGGGCGGAGCCACGGAGTGATCGTAGACGGTGTGCAGATAGAGTTCGGTCCAGATGCGCTCCGGCAGCTCCCCCGCATTGGCCTTGCGATGCCCCTCATCCCATTCGGCGACCGTGAGCGGCGTGTTCACCTGCCCCGTATGATGCGGCTCATTGGTGCCCGGACGCGCGTGAAAGTTCGGGAGCTCGCGCAGCGTCATGTTCACCTTCACGGTGACGCCCTCAATGGGAACGGCTTCGACATCGCGGCGCCACTGCGCGTCGACGGAGTCGCCGAGGAGGCGCACGGTGACGCGCGGGTCGGCGTTGGAGATGACGTGAGGCGCCGAGATGCGCTCGCCCGATTCGAGCTCGACACCCTCGCCCGGAAGAATGCGCGAGACAGCCACCCCGGTCGCTACCACGGCGCCGGCTTCGCGCGCGACGTCGCAGAGGATGAAGGAGATCGTCCCCATCCCGCCGCGGACATAGCCCCATGCACCGGGCTCTCCGTACATGCGCCCCGAGCCGTGATGAAACCAGACGGATGCCGTGCCCTTGTCGGATGGCGACGCATTCGTGCCGATGACGCCCTGGCCGAGGTAGGCCATCTGGAGCCGCTCGTCGCGAATGAAGTGCTGCACGCATTCGAGCATCGACCACTCGTTGAGGAGCAAGCGCGCATCCTCATCGCTCCCGAGCCGGCGATCGATCTCCTCGCGGGTGGGCGACGGATCGAGCCAGAGATCGCGATCGCCGACGGGGCGCAGCGCGTCGCGAAGCCGGGCCTTGAGAGCGATCATCTCCTTCCATCCCTTCACATCCGCCGGTGCGAGCGTGCGGACGTCGGCCTCGCACTTCTCGTCATCGTTCCAGAGCTGCACGCTCGATCCGTCCTCGAACGGGACGAACAGTCCGCCCGATGCCGGCATCCAGTGGAATCCGTGTGCTTCGAGCGCGAGCTCCTCGATCACTTTCGGATGGAGAAGACCACAGACGTACGCGCAGGGAGAGAAGCGGACGCCCGGAAAGGGCTCGTCCATCGTGCACGCCCCGCCGACGCGGTCACGCGACTCGAGCACCAGCACGCGCTTTCCGGCGCGGGCGAGGTACGCGGCGCACGCGAGCCCGTTGTGCCCCGCACCTACTATGACGACGTCCCAGCTCCGGCGGGCGAGAGCGGCGATTGGCTCTGGAAGGCCAATGCGTCCGAGGACGGGGGCGGCAGGCTGTTCGAAGGAGGGGCGATTCTGCATGGGCGCAATAGTGACGAAAAGTGACAGCGGAGGTAAGGGATTCGGCGGATCGGCGTCGGAGCATTGTGCGTAACTAGTTGCAGCACAAAGAATTGAGCGAGTATTCCCGATGGTAGTGGACGGTATAATCACCTGCGATCCGTGATCCGTCGCGCCCTCTGAGGAAAACGCTCTGATTCAGAGTTGAGGCGACGCTCGAATCAGATGGCCGAATCGCCCCGCGCTGGTCCAGCGCGGTGCGATTTGCGTCCTGTCACCCAGCCCTGTTCCACGGGCCAGGGGAACCGCGTTATTCAGGGCGCGCACAAAGAATTAGGGTGATGCAATTTGCGGGGCTTACGGTATCGCGCCGCAAATATATCCGAATCCCGACCAAACTCTGTGTCGTAACTCTCTAACTCTCAGCGTGTTAACAAGATGAACTCGAGTGGTGTCTCCCATGCGTTGATGGCTGCCGTGATCCAAACGGCACCCACCCGCTGTGGGCAGGCAGGCAACGATTCACCGACCACAGGGAGCATCTCATGTACCGCATGCGCAAGGGCTTTACGCTGATCGAGCTTCTGATCGTCGTCGTGATTATCGGCATTTTGGCCGCGATCGCGATTCCGAAGTTCGCGAGCACCAAGGAAAAGGCGTATCTGGCTTCCGAGAAGTCGGATCTTCGCAATATGGCGACGTCGGAAGAGGC
>JALYSW010000291.1 GCA_030854615.1 Gemmatimonadota bacterium | reverse complement strand
GTCGATCACGCGCGCGCCGGAGGGGAGCGTCTGCACCGCGACGCGCAGCTCGTCCGCGCGCGCCGCGACATCGTCGGCGATCTTCCACGCGCGCTCGTTGAGATTCATCGACTTCACCGGGACGCTTGCCATTCCAGAATTTCTCCTTTGCCGATCTCGGCGAGATCGCCGCTGTATCGCTTGAAGAGGCCGTGCAAATGCGCGTCGTCGACGGGGAGATCGAAGCGCTTGCGCAGCCAGAGGAGCATCAGTGAGAGGTGCGGCGGACGATAGGTGCATGCGTAGGCGTACGTCGCCGGGATGCGTACGGGGCCGAGCGCGACGATGGTGCCGCGCTTGTTGCCGGCACCGACGTTCTCGCCGATCGCGCCGGAGACGATGACGTTGCCGGCGATCATCCCCACGCCGGCGCCGTCGCCGCACGATGCGCAATACAGGATACCGCGTCGCATGCGTGCACCGGCCTCGCGGCCAGCGCCTCCGCGCACGATGATCTCGCCGCCCGTCATTCCCTTCGACGCACCCTGCAGCGCGCCCCCCGTGCGATCGCCAACGTTCCCGGTGATCACGATCGAGCCCCCCGCCATCGCGGAGCCTGCATCGTCGCCGGCGCTTCCCTGCACCGTGATCGCGCCGCCACGCATCCGCGCGCCGAGCGCATTGCCGATCGCGCCTGTGATCGTGAGCGATCCCGCGCTCATCAGGGTGCCGACGCCGTGGAGCTGGGCGAGATCGCCGTCGATCACGAGGCTCGACGACCGCTCACCAGTGACCGTGAAGACGTCGCCGAGGGGTACGCTTGCGCGACCGTCGCGGAGCTCGAGCGCGGAGATCTCCTGCGCGGCGAGCGCGGCGAGTCGATCCGGCGCAATCGCATCGGCGTCCAGCGGGCGCGCGAGCGGTGCGCGGAGGGTGAGCGTGATGCGATCGCTCATGTCGGCCCGTCCTCGACATCGCCGCCCATGATCTTCTGCAGATGAAAGTGGAACGGGCCGAGCTTGCCTCCATAGTTGCCCGCGGTGATCGAGTGCACGCCCGGCCGGCATGCGGCGTCGATGCCGGTCTGCATCGCCTTTGCGATCGAGCGGAAGTCGAGCCCGTCGAGGACGATCTCGAGCACGGAGTTCACGCCTACCGGGAGATCGCTCTTCGTGATCGCGCGGAGTGTCGGCGCGAAGGCGTCGTTGGTGGACGCGATCATCGTCTTGTAGCGCTTCGCGCCCACCTTGCTGCCGCTGCGCACGATGCCTCCGGGGAATGGGAGGATCACGCCGGGCATCCCCGCCATGGCATCGACCGCCGCCTCCGCCGCGTCGAGCGCCGCATCCGCGCTCTCGGCGAGAATGAGAAAATTTCCTCCGCCGACGCCCTTCGCCTTGCCGAACATCTCCTGGATGAGGAATTCGCCTTCCATCACCGGCAGCCGCCAGTAGCGCTGGCCGTTGATCATCTTGCTCCCCTGAAAGCCGTCGCCGAACGTGCGGAGCGGCTTGCCGATCGCGATGCGGTCCGGTGCATCGGGAAGGCCATCGAAGCAGGCGGTGGTTGGACAGGTGAGCACCGTCTGGCCGATGCGCTCGATCACGCGCTTGGGCAGCGAGTCCGAGTCCATCGTGAAGAGGAGGACGCTGATGCCCGGGCGGCCATCCGGCGTCTCCCCCGGCGCAAGCTCGCGCTCGATCGCCGCCTCGCACTTGCACGCGATGACGGAGGTTGCGAAGCCGGTGAGCTTGTTCGCGGACTCGCGCGCCCACTTCTGATTCTTCGCCGTGATGATGATGCGTACGCCGCGCATCCCGAACGCTTCGGCGAAGGTGTCATCGATGTGCACCCCGCGGATGTCCATCAGACGGCTCCGGTCGGCATGGGCGCATCGCGCAGCCCCGTCACCGGGTAATTCGCGAGCTGGATAGCGGAGTACGCCTCGAAATACTTCCCGAGATCGCGCATGAGCGATTCATCGTAGCCGGGCTGCACGAAGATGCGCTTTCCAGCGGGGGCGCGACGCAGCTGTCCTTCCTCGACCACGAGCGTTCCCGCCTTGAGCACGTAGCGCGGGGTCGCGAACATCGTCGCATAATTCGCATCGCGGCTATAAATCGTGATATCCGCGTCGGCGCCGACACCGAGATGCCCCTTCTGCCTGAGGCCGAGCTGGCGCGCCGGACCCGCGCGCGTGATGATCGCGATCTCATTGAGCGTGTACTCGCGCGCGATGCCATCGGCGAGCGCGCTTCCGGCGAGCATCTTGTGATTGACGTTCCTGAGCTTCTCGTCGCGGTAGGCGCGGTCCATCAGCAGGCGGATGAGATCGGGGTAGCTGCTGAACGATCCGCCGTTCGGATGGTCGGTGGAGAGCACCATCCGCCACGGATCCGTCGAAAGGAGAAAGAGCTCGAGTCCCACCACCCACTGCAGCGACGAAATCGCCGCCTTGTCCCTGTACGCGTACGGGACGATACCACAGCCGGTCTCGAGCTCGATGTCGGCGTTGATCCACTTCCTTCCCGTGCTCGTGTGCAGCAGATACTCGACCGCGCCGTCGGCGGTGAGCGTCGTCGCATCGCCGAACATGACCTGCCCGACATCTCCCGTGATCTCCGGATGCGAGTTCACGTACTCCGCCACCTGGCGCGCAGCAGAGCTCCACGACTTTCCACGCTCGCCGCCGTAGCTGTGGAATTGCAGGTGCGTAAAGTGCGCGCGGCGCCCCTCGAGCGCACGCATACTCGCGAGCGTCGTCGCAACATTTCCCGCGACGCCAAGGTTGTTGCAGTGGATGTGCACCGGATGCGGGAGGCCGAGCTCCGTGGCCGCGCCGGCGAGCACCTCGAGGATTCTGCGCGGCGTGACGTTCGATGCGCCGACGGGATCGTCGATCGTCTTCACCTCGCGCACGTTGCGCTTCCACAGCTCGACGCCGCCCGGATTGACGATCTTGATCGCGTAGGCGCCGATCGACTTTAGGATCCATGCCGCGTAGTCCTTCGCGCGGCCGATCTCGTTCGCGGCGATCTGGCGATGGAGATATTCGTCGTTGCCGAGGAGCGCGAAGAAGCCGCCGTCGATGATCGGTGTGTCATCGAACTCGGCGTGCGTCTGCCGCGCGGCCACCGGAGCGACGGCCGCATCGAATACCGTGGTGTAGCCGAGCCCGGCGTAGCGATAGCCCGTGGTGAAGGTGCTCGGCACCGTACCGCCGGTGCCGGAGCGCGGGATGACGGCATCATCGAGCGCGGGTGCGGCGACGGGATCGAGCGTGTGCTCCTCGGGGAGGAGGCGGCGTCCCATCGATACGCTGGAGGCGGCGACGTGCGCGTGAATGTCGATGCCCCCCGCCATGATGACCATGCCGTCGGCGCGGAGCACCGGTGCACCCGTCGGGAGCGACGCAACGATACGGCCGCCGTCGATGCAGATGTCGCGCACATCGCCGTCGACGCCGTTGGCGGGATCGTGGATCGCGCCGCCAGTGATGCGGAGCTGCGTCATGGCTTCGCCTGCTGCGCGGCGATCGCGGCGCCGAGTGCCTTGAGCACCGATGCGGTATCGCGCGGCGTGGGGAGGAGCGCGCGGAGCGGAAGCGGAAGATCGTCGGTTCGGAAGGCCATGCCCGATTCGTGAATCCCCGCGACGCCGGTATCGATTGTGATCCTCGCGCTCGAGCTCACGTCCGTGCCGATGGCGCTCTCGCTCGCGCGCGGGCCGATGACGATGGCGCGAACGCCGCGAAGGGCGTCGGTCACCAGGCGAGGGAGAGCGGCGGCGGCGCCGAGGATCAGCGCCACGTCGATCGCGCCGTGCATGAGCCGCGGCAGCGACGCGTGCTCGGGCTTGTAGCGCGGGAAGCCAGCCGCGAAGTCGACCGCCATCGGGAATCCGGTCTGCCACGTGAGCGTCGTGTCGGCGCCATTGCGATTGCCACCCGCGCGCAGGGTACAGAGCGATCCACGCGTCGTTGCGTTGAGCGCCTGCGTGAGCGCGATGAGTCCATCGGCGCGCGCGGTGAGCAGCGGCGAGGGCGACTCGGCGTCCGTCACGACGACTGCGTATTTCGCGCGCGTGAGCCGCGCTGCGAGCTCCGTCACTCTCGCGGTGATCGAATCGCCGCCCACGGTGCGGCTCGCGAGCGAGGCGCGCAGCGCCGCGAGAAAGAGCGGCTCCTCTTCGGCCGTCATCTGGATGCGCAGATCGGCGTCGGTCGGACCGCGCTGCGCGCCGACGTCGACCGCGATGACCGTGCGATCCTTCCGTCCGTTCGGCAAATAAACCCCGACGGGATCCGGCGCGTAGCGGCTCTGAAAGCGCGGATAGCTCACCGCGGGATCCACGGCCCAGAACACCACGACGTCGGCCCGATTGCGAATCTCGCCGAGGGTGGCGCTCGCGCGTCCGCGCCGCTGCGCGGCGAGAACCCCCTCGCCCGCGGTGATCGACGTGACGGTGTCGAGAAAGGCGCGCAGCTGATCCGCCACCGCGACGGCGGCGCGCTGCGCCTCGGCGGTGAGATCGGGGGCGAGGTAGACCAGCGGTGCGCGCGCGTCCCGCAACACTGTCGCGATCTCGCCGAGTACATCCTCGGCGGCGGCGGAACGCCCGCCGGTGATGGCGCCGGGCACCGCGCCATCGCCGAACCAGCGCACTCCCAGCGCGCACGCATTGCGAGCCTCGGTGATGCGACCTCCGTCGATCACGACCGCTATGTCATCGCATGCGCATCCGCATCCGAGACAGACGGCGTTCTGCTCGATCCGCGCGGCTTCGCTCACGCGCTCTTCCGACGCATTCGGCCCTCGACCTCCGCAAATCGTATCCGCGCGCGCCGCACGAGGGCGGCGTAACAGAGAGCGCTCGTGCGCCCACTCGCGAAGATAGTGCATATCGGGCTCCCCCGCGCAATGCGCTCGCCGGGGGCGGGGATGTCGCGCACGTCATCGTCAGCGAGCCATCGGGTGGTGTCGCCGAGCACGACGGTCTGCCGCGCATAGAGCACCGCCTTTCCGTGCGCGAGCGAGATCGCCTCGCCGAAAGCGGGCTGCAGCGTGGAGAGCGCATTCGTGCATCCCGCCACGTGCGCGAGCCAGATCGAGCGCCCGGTCGCGCGCTCGACGAGCTCCATCGAGGCCGTGGGCCGCGGATTCACCTCGATGACATACGGCACGTCCTGACGTGCCATGAAATCGATTCCGCACACACCACGAAGCGCGAACTCGCGCGTCACCACTCGCGCGAGCTCGACGGCGGCTGCGAAGAGGTCGGGGCGAAGCGGCTCGAGGATGCTCCCGCAGTACGTAAAGCCGCCCGCGCCGAACGCCGTATCGCCCGAGAGTTGCCGCGTGAGCGCGAGCGGAATCAGCGCGGCGCCATCGGCGACGAAGATGATCGAGCCCGCGGCGCCGTGGATGCGCTCCTGCACGATCGATGTACGCGGCACCGGCATCCCGTTCGTCCACCGCACGATGCCGTGCCCGCCGCCGGAGCGACGCGGCTTGAGCAGCCATCGCGCCGAGCTCGCCGCGCGCGGCGCAGAGGCGCGCACCGCCGGCGTGCGC
>JALYSW010000261.1 GCA_030854615.1 Gemmatimonadota bacterium | reverse complement strand
TGATTGCGAGCGAGTTCGGTTTCCAGGCGGTGCGCGAGGCCGATTACGCCGTCGCCGACTCCGCCGACGAAATCGCCGACGAGCGCGCGGATCTCATCCCGCGCCCGCCGGTCGTCACGATCATGGGGCACGTCGACCATGGCAAGACGTCGCTGCTCGATTACATCCGCAAGGCGAACGTCGTCGCGGGCGAGGCCGGTGGCATCACGCAGCACATCGGCGCGTATCGCGTCACGCTCGCGAGCGGGAAGACGATCACCTTCCTCGACACGCCGGGCCACGAGGCGTTCACCGCCATGCGTGCACGCGGCGCTCAGGTGACGGACATCGTCGTGCTCGTCGTCGCCGCGGATGATCAGGTCATGCCGCAAACGATCGAGGCGATCTCGCACGCCAAGAACGCTGGCGTGCCGATGGTCATCGCGATCAACAAGATCGATCTGCCGTCCGCGAACGTGCCGAAGGTGAAGCAGGAGCTCCTGCAGCACGGCGTCGTGCTCGAGGAGTTCGGTGGCACCACGCTCGACACGCCGATCTCCGCGAAGAAGGGAACCGGCGTCCCCGAGCTGCTCGAACAGATTCTCCTGCAGGCGGAAATCCTCGACCTGCGCGCAAATCCGAATCGCCGTGCGAGCGGCGTCGTCGTCGAGGCCCAGCTCGATCCGGGGAAGGGTCCGGTCGCAACGGTGCTCATCGAGAACGGCACGATCCACGTTGGCGAAGATTTCATCTGCGGCATGTTCTCGGGTCGCGTACGAAATCTGTTCGACGAGCGCGGCAAGCCTGTGAAGAGTGCCGGACCGGCAATTCCGGTGCAGGTGCTCGGCATGGACGGAGTGCCGATGGCGGGCGATCAGCTCCGCGTCGTCGAGGATGCCACGTCGTCGCGCGAGATTGCGCAGCGGCGCCAGCGTCTCGACCGCGAGGCGAAGTCGCGGCGCACGTCGCGCGCGGCCGTGTCACTCGAAGACTTCATGTCACAGGCCGCCGCGGGGCAGGTGCAGTCGCTGCGCCTCGTCATCAAGGCGGATCAGGGCGGACCGGCAGAAGCACTCGCCGACTCGCTGGGGCAGCTCTCCACGAGCGAGGTCCGCGTCGAGATCATCCACCGTGGTGTCGGTGCGATCACGGAAAGCGACATTCAGCTCGCCAAGGCGTCCGGTGCAATCATCATCGGCTTCCACGTGCGGCCGGACAACAACGCGCGCGCGGCGGCCGAGCGGGATGGCGTCGAGATCAAGCTCTACCGGATCATCTACGAGGCAGTCGCGGAAGTTCGCGCCGCGCTCGAAGGGCTCCTCCGTCCGGACGAGAAGGAAGTCGTCCTCGGCGAGGCGGAGGTTCGCGAGCTGTTCAAGGTGCCGCGCATCGGCGTCATCGCCGGTTGCAATGTGCGCAGCGGCGTGATCAATCGCGCCGGCAAGGTTCGTGTGATACGCGATGGGGTCGAGGTGTATGGGGGGACGATCGGATCGTTGCGTCGCTTCAAGGATGACGTGAAGGAGGTCCGCGAAGGCTTCGAGTGCGGTATCGGCATCGAGAACTTCAACGACCTCAAGGTCGGCGATGTGATCGAGTGCTATCGCACCGACCAGATCGCACGCACCCTCTAGAGCGTAGCCGGAACGATACGCACGGGTGATCGGCTGCCCGTGCGCGTCGCCGGATTCTCGCCGAGGTTCAGATGGCTCACGATAACAGACGTTCGGAGCGCGTGGCGGAAGCCATTCGCATCGAGGTAGCGACGTTTCTCACCGAAGGCGCGAAGGATCCGCGCATCGTCGGCTTCGTCACCGTCACCGGTGTCGAGGTGACGCACGATCTCAGGCACGCGAAGATCTTCGTGAGCGTGATGGGAACGGAGAAGGAGCAGCGCACGACGCTCGAGGGACTCGCGAGCCTCGCCGGCCATTTGCGCTCGCGGCTCTCGAAGTCGCTCGCGCTGCGCTTCGCGCCGGAGCTCGAGTTCCGCCACGATCCGAGCGTCGAGCGCGCCGCGCGCATCGAGACGCTCCTCGCGCAGGTGAAGAGCGAGAAGCTGGAGCTCGACGCCGAGGCGAAGGAAGACGCGGACGAGGACTCGACCGATGAGGACTCGACCGATTGACGCGCTGCTCCTCGTGGACAAGCCTGCAGGCATCACCTCCCACGACGTCGTGAGTGTCGCTCGCCGCGCGCTCGGCGAGAAACGCATCGGTCACGCGGGCACGCTCGATCCATTCGCTACCGGCTTGCTCGTGTTGCTGACCGGGCGCGCCACGCGCGTGCTCCCGTACATCGATGGCGAGCCGAAGGAGTACGAGGCGACGATCCGCTGGGGCGCGGAAACCGATACGGACGACGCGACCGGCACCGTGACGCGCGAGAGCGACGCGCACGGCCCCACGCGCGAGGCGCTCGACGCCGCCATCGCCACCCTCACGGGGCGCATCGAGCAGCTGCCGCCGAGCTATTCCGCAAAGCAGGTCGGCGGCCGCCGCGCGCATGCGGCCGCGCGAAGCGGCGTGCCACTCGTGCTGGCGCCCGTGCCGGTCGATGTGCACAGCTGGCACGTGCGCGCTCACGGCAACGCAGAGAGCGAGGTCACCATCGTCTGCGGGGCCGGCACCTACATCCGCGCCCTCGCCCGCGACCTCGGCCGCGCGACCAATGGCGCCGCCCACCTCTCGGCGCTGCGTCGCACCCGCAGCGGACCCTTTCGCGTGACGGATGCGTCGTCGTTCGAGGAGCTGCGCGACAAACGGGCGACGATACGCTCGCCGCGCGAGGCGATCCCTTCGATCGCCGAGCAGCGCGTCGGCGCGGATGACGCGGCACGACTCGCGCGAGGGCAACGCGTCGCCGCGAGCATCGCTGGCGCACGCGCGTCGCTCATCGACGACGGCGGAGTGCTGCTCGCGATCGCGGAGCGCAGCGGCGATGAGTGGCAGCCGCGCGTAGTGCTCGCCAATGAGTAAGAAGTTCCGCAGCTGGGATGACTCCGGGCTGCCCCCGACCGCGCTCGGCACCGTGCTCACCGTCGGCACCTTCGACGGCGTGCATCGCGGCCATCAGCGCGTCCTCGAATGCATCGCGTCGCGTGGCGAGGAACGGGGGCTGAGCAGCGTGCTCGTCACCTTCGATCCGCATCCGCTCGAGATCGTGCGCAAGGAGGCGGCGCCCGCGCTTCTCACACTCGCCGACGAGAAGCTCGAGGTGATCGCCGAGAGCGGGATCAATTACGTGGCGATCGTCCCGTTCACGAAGACACTGCAGCGCTACGACGCGGCCGCCTTCGTCGACCAGATCCTTCGCCAGCGATTCCACGTGAAGCATCTCGTGATCGGCCACGACCACGGCTTCGGCCGCGGTCGCGCCGGCGACGTCGAGGTGCTACGCCGCCTCGGTGAGACGCGCGGCTTTACCGTCGAGGTCGTGGCTGCGGTCGAGGGTGCGGACGGCGTCGCCATTTCATCGACGACGATCCGCCAGGCGATTGCGGCGGGGGAGCTCGAGCGCGCGGCACGGTTGCTCGGCCGCGCATACTCGGTCGCCGGCCGCGTTCAGGGTGGGGATCGCCGGGGGAAGCTCCTCGGCTTTCCCACCATCAACCTCGGCGCGCCCTCGCCGCGAAAGCTGCTGCCGCCGCCGGGAGTGTACGCGGTGCGCGCACAGACCCATCTCGGGCCCTTCGGCGGAATGATGAATCTTGGACCGCGCCCGACCTTCGGCGACGAAACCGTCGCGATCGAGGTCCATCTGTTCGACGCCGAGGGCGATTTCTACGAGCGGGCGGTACGGATCGACATCCTTTCCCGACTGCGTGACACTCGCAAGTTCGACGGTGCCGAGGCGCTCGTCGCGCAGCTTCGCGAGGACGAGGCGCAGGCGCGCCGCGCGTTGACTCAACCGTTGTCCAGCCATAACGTTAAGAGCTGAGGAATATCCTTATTTCCGCCTTTACCGCCGCATGAATAACAATATTCGTAACCGTCTCCTCATCATCCTCGTGCTCGTCGCGGCGTCCATCTTCGTTCTGTGGCCGCGCACCGTCACCATTCGCGAGCGCGACGCAAAGACCGGGCAATTCCAGGAGCGGACGCAGAAGACCGTCCCGCTCAAGAGGGGACTCGATCTGCAGGGCGGAATGTATCTCGCGCTCGAGGTCGATGATTCGAAGGGAGTGGTCGCGAACAAGAAGGAGGCGATCGATCGCGCGCTCAAGGTCGTGCGCAATCGTATCGATGAGTTCGGCGTGTCGGAGCCCGTCGTGCAGAAGGTCGGCGACGACCGCATCGTGGTCGAGCTACCGGGAATCGATGACCGCGCGCGCGCAGAGGCGCTCGTGCAGAGCTCCGCGTTTTTGCAGTTTCAGATTACGGACAAAACGCAGGCCCTCGACAAGGCGCTCGCGAGACTCGATGGCATCGTGAAGCAGAGTGGCGGCGCCGTGCTCGCTACCGCGGGGGACACCGCGAAGAAGGGCGCATCCCCGCTCAACCTCTTTTCGGCCGCGGACAGCGGAAAGGCCAAAAAGGACAGCGCGGGAAACGACACGACCACGGTGACGGCAACCGGCGGACCGTTCTCGAAGCTCATCTCGCCGGGACAGATGCCGGGCGAGTATCTCGTCGCGAAGAACGACGTACAGACGCTGCAGAGCTATCTCGACCGCAAGGAAGTGCAGGCGGCGCTCCCTCCGGGGAAGGCGCTTCACTGGGGAAGCGAGGATGTGAGCGCCGGGAGCACGTCGTACGCGACGCTCTATCTCGTCGACGCGCGGCCGATCATCACGGGCGAGTTCCTCACCGATGCGAAGCCGGGCAACGATCCCACCGAAGGACAGTTCGTGTCCTTCACGCTGAACAACGAAGGCGGCCGCCGCTTCCGCGCCGAGACGGGAAAGCACATCGGTGACTACATGGCGATCGTGCTCGATGATCGCGTCATGGGGCGTCCGCCGGTGATCCAGAGCGCGATCGGCACGCGCGGACAGATTACCATGCGCGGCGCTGACCTGCAGAAAACGCAGGATCTCGCGCTCGTCCTCCGCGCGGGTGCGCTTCCGGTTCCGCTCAAGATCGTGGAGTCGAGCACGATCGGCTCCTCGCTCGGCGTCGATTCCATTCGCGATGGCGTCCACGCGGGCATCGCCGGCGTCACGCTCGTCGTACTGATCATGCTGCTCTACTATCGCTTCTCGGGGTTGCTCGCGGTTGGCGCCCTCCTGCTCTATTTGCTCTTTACGCTGGCGCTGCTGGCAGGGCTGCAGGCGACCGTCAC
>JALYSW010000242.1 GCA_030854615.1 Gemmatimonadota bacterium | reverse complement strand
GCTCAGGGCGCATCCGCGCCGCGCGCGCTGGCGCCACCGCCGGGCGGCGCTCCGCGAAGCGCGCGACTCGCCTCCGTCGAGACGGAGCTGCAGCGGCGCCTGATCGAGGAGGGGCTCGTGGTGCGTGCACCCGATATCGCGCGTGTCGTCGCCGTCGCCACCGGACGGACGGTCGAATGGCCGTGATGCGCATGTTCGCACGCGGCGCATCGCTCGCGCTGCTGCTCTCGATGACGCTGCTGGTGGTTGGATGCCCTGGACGCGAGAAGCTCACCGCCCAGGGGCCCTACGCCCGCGAGGTCTCCGACGCGATCCCGAAGATCGAGCGGGTGACGGGACTCAAATTCAAGAAGCAGCCCGTGCTCGAGCGTCGTACCAAGGCACAGGTGCACGACTTTCTCATCAAACAGTTCGAGGACGAACGCTCGCAGGCCGATCTTTCCGCGCAGCAGACGCTCCTCCGCCGGCTCGGCCTCGTCGGCGAGGACTTCGACCTGCGCTCGCTCATGCTCGATCTCTACACCGAGCAGATCGTCGGCTTCTACGATCCCGAAACCAAGGTGCTCTACGTCGTCGACGGCGCGAAGCCCGAGGAGGTTGGCTTCGTCGTGGAGCACGAGCTCGTGCACGCGCTGCAGGATCAGTACACGAATCTCGATTCGCTGCTGCACCTGAAGGGCGACGATGATCGCGTGCTGGCTGCGCAGTCGGTGCTCGAAGGGCAGGCGACGCTCGTCCCGATCCAGGCGATGCTGGGTCCCGCCGCTGGACTGCCGGGTGGATGGGAAAAGGTGCGCGAGCTCATCCGCGAGAATCAGAGCTCGATGCCGAAGTTCGCCGCCGCGCCGCAGATCCTGCAGGAGACGCTGCTCTTCCCATATCTGAGCGGAGCGGAGTTCATGCGACGCTTCCAGGAACAGGAGCCGGGAAAGTTGCCCTTCGGCGCCGCGATGCCCGTATCGTCGACGCAGATCATGCGCCCGGGCGCGTACTTCGGATCGAAGCCGGAGACGCCCGTGACGATCACGCTCCCGCCGCTGCACGGCGCATCGAGCACGTACGAGAACGACATGGGCGAGTTCGAGACGCGCCTCTTTCTCTACCAGCATCTCAAGGATCAGAACGCATCCATTCTCGCGGCCGATGGTTGGGTCGGCGACCGCTACCTGATTCTCAAGACGCCGCACGGCGACGGGCTCGCGTGGGTTACCGTCTGGCGCTCAGCCGTCGACGCCGGCGAGTTCCGCACGGCGATGCAGAAGGTCTTTACCGCGCGCTACCCGAAGGTGCAGGCGACCGAAGGCCCGCAGGGAACGTATCTCATCGCCGATGGTCGCTCGATGCTGCTGTCCGGCGGCGATGTGGCCGGGCACTCGGTGATCGTCTATGTCGACGTGCCTGCGGCGGACAAGACGGACGTGATCGATCTCTCGAAGATCGGGATCAAGTAATTCGCCGCTAGCTGATGAACGGCCCCATCAAAAATCCCAGCACGGCGAACGCCGTCACGAGCGCAGCGATCGATCCGACCGCAATCGCGATGATCTGCACCGCGCTCACAGTTCGCTCGTAGCGCGCCGTCCGCTCAACGCCACGTTCCGCCATCGCACGCTCCAGAATTCCCCACACTCCGAATGCGCCGGCAACGAGCGGCAGGAGCGCGTACATCCACCAGCGCGGACGCGTCGCCGCGAGCGCGACTGTCCAGAGGCCCCCGATGGCCGTGAGCGCCGCCAACATCACGTCGCTTGCTTCGCGCGCACGTATCGCGAGTATCGAGTAGAGGCTCTGCGGCTCGCCACTCACCGAATCGTTGTCAAGCGATGCGATCATAAACCCTCCTTGCGCCGCTACTGCCCGATGAACCTCGAAAACGTGTAGATCGCCAGTCCCACCAGCCCGCCCACGATCGTGCCGTTGATCCGAATGAACTGAAGATCCTTCCCGATCGCCAACTCCACCCGGTCCGACGTCACCTTCGGATCCCACGACGTCACCGTCGTCGCGATGAGCTCCGCGACCTCGCCCTGGTACCGGTCCACGAGATGCCCCGCGACGTTCGCGATCAGCGCGTCGACCCGCGCGAGCAATGCCTCATCGCGCGACACCGCCTCGCCCAGCGACACGAGCCCACGTTCGATCGCCGACGGCGCGAACGCGTTCGGCGCGTCCGCATACCGGAACAGCGCCGCCTTCGCATCCTCCCAGATCGTCCTCGAGAAGTTGCGCACCGCATTCGCATCGAGAATCTCGAGCTTGATACGCTCCGCGCGCGCCCGCACCTCCGGACTCTCGTTCAGCTTGCGCACGAAGTTCTCGAGCGCATCGTCGAAACGACGGCGTAGCGGATGATCCGGATTGTCGCGCACATCCGCGAGCGTCTTGTCGAGCCCACTCACGATTTTCCGGTGGATGCGGTCGTCCACCATGCCGGGCACCCACCATGGACTCTCCGCCTCGATGCGGTCGCGGATGAGCTCCTGGTTGTCGTCGACCGCGCGCGCGAGCAGCGCGATGGCCTCGTCGAGGAGCTCCTGGTGGCGGTCGTCCGCGGTCAGCAGCGTCAACATCTTGCCGAGAATCGGCGCGACCTCCGTGCTCCGGATGCGCTCGACGAGCACGCGATCGATGAGGTCCTGCATGTCCTCGTCACCGAGCATGCGCGCGCCGTTCGCGAGTGCAGTCGCGGTATGGTGCGCGAGCGTGCGACTGTTCTCCGGCACCGCCAGCCACGTCGCGAGATGCGCGGACACGTGCAGCGACGCGAGCCGCGCCGCCATCACATCGCGACTCAGGAAGTGCCGCGAGACGAAGTTGCCCAGGCTCCGCCCAATCTGATCCTTTCGCGCGGCCACGATCGCCGTGTGGGGAATCGGAATGCCGAGCGGGTGGCGAAAGAGCGCCGTCACCGCGAACCAGTCCGCGACACCGCCGATCATCGACGCTTCCGCCGTCGCGCGCACGTACGCGAGCCACGGGTAGCGCGCCACGAAGATCACGCTCACGACCCACACAGCGATCGCGATGAGCAGCAGCCCGCTCGCGCGGCGCTTCATCCGCGCGAGATTCCTGCGCTTTACATCCTCGTCCGGCGACGGCAGCGGCGCGCTCAATACGGACGGGGGACGAACGGCCAGATCAGTCACCGGTTTCGATCGGCACCGAACGCTCGTTGTCTGACGTGCGACGCTCGGTCTCGACCTCCGGCTCGACGGACGGCGGCATGTCCGCGGGCGTCGACGCAACCGAGGGAAGCATCGCGAGACGCAGTACCTCGTCCATCGTCTGCACGAACGTGAACACCATGTTCTTCCGCACCTCGGCCGGAATCTCGCGAAGATCCTTCTCGTTCATCTTCGGGAGGATCACCTCGCGGAGCCCGGCGCGGTACGCGGCGAGCACCTTCTCCTTCACTCCGCCGATCTCGAGCACCTTTCCGCGCAGCGTGACCTCGCCGGTCATCGCGAGATCGCGCCGCACGGGCCGCTCGCTCAACGTGCTCGCGATCGCCAGCGTCACCGTGATCCCCGCGCTCGGTCCATCTTTCGGGATTGCGCCGGCGGGAAGATGGATGTGCAGATCGTAATCGCGGAACATGCGATCGTCGATCCCGATTTGCCCCGCGCGCGAACGCACGTACGAGTACGCCGCGTCCACCGATTCGCGCATCACGTCGCCGAGCTGCCCGGTGACGATGAGCCGTCCCGTACCGGGCATCTTGAGCGCCTCGATCGTCATCAGCTCGCCGCCCGTCGACGTCCAGGCGAGCCCCGTTGGTGCGCCGATCTCCGGCTCCTTCTCGGCCTCGTCGCGCGAATATCGCGGCACGCCGAGAATCTCCTCGACCATCTTCTGGTCGACGATCCATGCGCCCTCCTCGTCCTTCGCCTTCCGGTGCGCGCGCTTGCGCATGACCGCTTCGATGTTGCGCGAGAATCCGCGCAGCCCACTCTCGCGCGAGTAGCCGCTCGAGATCAGACTCAGCATCTCATCCGTGAACTGCAGATCGAGATCGGTGATCCCGGTCTCTTCGAACAGCTTCGGAAGCAGATAGCGCCACGCAATTTCGACCTTCTCCTCGATCGTGTAGCCCGCGATGCGGATGACCTCCATGCGGTCGCGGAGCGGCGCCGGAATGTCGAAGAGATTGTTCGCCGTGCAGATGAAGAGCGCGCTCGAGAGATCGAACGGCAAATTCAGATAGTGATCGACGAACGTATTGTTCTGCGACGGATCGAGCACCTCGAGCATCGCCGCCGTCGGATCGCCGCTCATGCCGCCGTGCGTCATCTTGTCGATCTCGTCGATCATCAAAACGGGATCTCGCACGCCCACGCGACGCAGCGCCTGGAGCAGAAGCCCCGGCATCGCGCCGACGTACGTGCGGCGATGCCCGCGAATCTCAGCCTCGTCGCGCACGCCGCCCACCGAGATGCGATAGAACTCGCGCCCAATCGAGATCGCGATCGCCTCGCCGAGCGATGTCTTGCCGGTGCCCGGGGGGCCGACGAAGCAGAGAATCGGTCCGTGCGTCCCGCCGCCGCGCAACTTGCGAACGGCGAGATATTCGAGAATGCGCTCCTTCGCCTCGCCGAGTCCGTAATGCCTCACATCGAGCGCCTCCTGCACCTTCTGCAGCTCGATCTGATCGGTGCTCGAGCGCTTGTTCCACGGTAGCGCGATGATCCAGTCGAGATAGGTGCGAATGACCTGATACTCGCTGGCGGCGGGCGACAGCATGCGCATGCGTTCCGTCTCGCGTCGCGCCTCCGCCATCACCTTCTCGGGCAGCCCCGCCTCCTCGATCTTCTTGAGCAGGTCGATCGCTTCCTTCTCGCCGGGATCGGTCTCGCCGAGCTCCGCCTGGATCGCGCGCAGCTGCTGGCGCAAATAGAACTCGCGCTGGTGCTGCTCGATCTTCACTTCCGTCTGCCGCTTGATGTCTTCCATCACACGCGCGCGCTGCACCTCGCGCTCGAGCCGCGTCAGCACGAAGCGGATGCGCTCGCCAATGTCGAGGCGCTGGATGACCTCATCCTTGTCGGCGATGCGGAAGTTCATGTTCGTCGCGGCGAGATCGGCGAAGCGCCCCGGATCCGACATGTTCATCTTGAGGATCGCCGGCACTTCATCCGGGATGCGATCCACCAGCTCCGCGAGCGTCTCGGCCGCATTCACCAGGCGGGCCATGAGCTCTTCGCCGTGGATCGGATCGAGCGGCGTCTCGGGGGCGGGTCGGATGCGCGCGATCGGGTACGGGTCGCGCTGCTCGACCCCTTCGATGATGATGCGCCGCAGCCCCTGCAGCGTGATCTGCACCGTGTCGCCAGGGAGATTGATGCGCTCGTGCACTCGCGCGGCAACGCCAACCCGGCCGAGGAAGGCGCTCGGGTCTATCGCTTCATCGTGATCTCCGCTGGCGACGACCAGGCCCACGATCAGCCCCGCCTCGTCGTGGGAGCGGATGATCGAGAGGTTCTCCGGAGCGCCCATCTGCACGGCGATGGTGCCGAGCGGGTAGACGATGGTCGAGCGGAGCGCCATGAGGGGGAGCGTTGGCGGCAGCTCGGACTTGAGAATCTCTTCTTTGCGCTGGGCTCGGGCCATGAACGCCTGGTGGGGGGACCGGGGCAAAGCGACGTGCTCGGATTGCCCTAAATACTAATCACGCATATGTTTAAAGGCTATGTTCGATGAACTGAGCGAAAAGCTCGACGCCGTATTTTCGCGCCTCCGCGGGCGCGGAGTATTGACGGAAGCCGACATCAAGGAAGGGATGCGCGAGGTTCGCCGCGTCCTCCTCGAGGCTGACGTCAATTTTGCGCTCACGCGTGAATTTCTCGAGCGTGTCGAGGCCAAAGCAGCGGGAGTCGCCGCTCTACGGAGCGTGTCCCCGGGGCAGCAGCTAGTCAAGATCGTTCACGACGAGCTGGCCGCCATGCTGGGCGAGAAGCGCGAGGGGCTGCGGATTGGCACCGTCCCACCGGGGATCGTGCTCATGGTGGGGCTCCAGGGCTCCGGAAAGACCACCACCGCGGCCAAGCTCGCGCGCAAGTTGAAGGCGGAGGGGAAGCCTCCGCGTCTCGTCGCAGCAGATGTGTATCGCCCCGCCGCGATCGACCAGCTCGAGACGCTCGCGAAGCAGATCGATGTGCCGGTGTTTCTGGATCGCGACAGCAAGGATGTCGTCAAGATCGCGAAGCGCGGCATCGAGGATGGGCGTCGCAATCGCGATCGCGTGGTGATCATCGATACGGCCGGCCGTCTGCAGATCGACGACGACATGATGAATGAGCTGCGCCGCCTGAAGGAGGCGGTGAAGCCGGATGAGATTCTCTTCGTCGCCGACGGCATGACGGGGCAGGACGCTGTCAAGATCGCCAAGGGCTTCGACGACGCACTCGGCATCACCGGCGTGGTGCTGACGAAGATGGACGGCGACGCGCGCGGCGGTGCGGCGCTCTCGATCTACGGGATCACGAAGAAGCCGATCAAGTACATCGGCGTCGGCGAAAAGATCGACGCGCTCGAGGAGTTTCACCCTGAGCGCATGGCGGGACGGATTCTCCAGATGGGCGACATCGTCTCGCTCGTCGAGAAGGCGCAGGAGTCGTTCGACGAAGAGGAGTCGCGCAGGCTCGAGAAGAAGGTGAAGAAGGAAGGACTCGATCTCGAGGACTTTCTCACGAGCATGCGGCAGATGCAGAAGCTCGGACCGCTCGAGGGCGTGCTCAAGATGCTCCCGGGTGTAAACGCCAAGATGCTCAAGCAGGCGAACATCGATCCGAAGCGGATGAAGCACATCGAGGCGATCGTGCTCTCGATGACGACGGAGGAGCGGAAGACTCCTGGGATCCTCACGGGCTCGCGCAGGGCGCGCATCGCGAAGGGGTGCGGAAGGCCCGTGAGCGAAGTGAATCGGCTCCTCGAGCAGTTCCGCGAGATGCAGAAGATGATGAAGAAGATGGGGAAGGGCGGTGGCGGGCGGAGGCAGTTCCCCGGAATGCCGCCGGGAATGATGCCCCCGCGCATGGGCGGCCGCTGAGTTAGCTTTGTGCACCACCCGGGTGCGCGCCGGATCTTCCGGAGAGCGCGATGAGCCCGCGTACCAAGACACACTCTGTTGGGAGAACGAGCATGGTCAAGATTCGCCTGCGCCGCGTTGGACGTAAGAAGCTTCCCGTCTATCGCATCGTGATCGCCGACGCGCAGAGCCCGCGCGACGGCCGCTTCATCGAGTTGATCGGCCAGTACAATCCACGCATCGCAGAGGGTGGCTTGAAAGTGGATGCGGATCGCGCGAACTACTGGCTCGACGTCGGCGCGCAGCCGACGGACACCGTTCGCTCGCTGCTCCGGAAGGCTGGCGTGATGAAGGCGCGTCACGAGACGCGCGTCGCGGCCAAGCGCAGCGGAAGCGCGGTCGCCGTGAAAGAGGACGCCGCGGAGTAGAATGCCCTCGCCCGAATGGGTCATTGTCGGGCGGTTGCGGAAATCGCACGGGCTCCGCGGAGAGATCATCGTGGAGCCGATCACAGACGCGCCGGCCGAAGTCTTTTCGGCCGGCCGCGTGCTTTTCGCCGGTGACGCGTCCGGTGATCCGCTCGCCTTTCCGCCCGAGCTCACGGTCCGCGATGTGCGCCCGCACATGAATGGCCTCCTCGCGGTGCACTTCGAGGAGATGCGTGACCGCGACGAGGCGTCGCGCTGGACCAATCGCTACCTGTTCTCCCGCGCTGCGGAGCTCGAGCCGCTCGAGGAGGGCGAAGTGTACCAGCACGAGCTCGAGGGGATGACGGTAGTGCTCGAGTCGGGGGAGGTGGTCGGCACGGTCGCGAACGTGTTCGAGCTTCCGCAGGGACTCGCGCTCGATGTCACACGCGAGAAGGGGACGGTGCTGATCCCGTTCAACGAGGTGTTCATCCGCGAGGTCAGGCGCGCGGAGCGGACGGTCGTGATCGCGCCCCCCCCTGGGCTCCTCGACTGATGCTCCGCGTCAACATCATTACGATCTTCCCCGATTTCTTCGCGATGCCGCTCTCGCTCAGCATCCCTGCGCGCGCGGCGGCGGCCGGTAGTGTGAGCTATCGCGTGATGGACCTTCGCGACTTCACGCACGACAGGCACCGCACGGTCGACGACGCGCCCTTCGGGGGCGGTCCCGGCATGGTCATGAAGCCGGAGCCCTTCTTCGAAGCCGTCGAGTCGATCGAAGCGAAAGCGCCAATCGTCCTCGTCTCGGCGCGTGGGCGCGCGTTCGCCCAGGCGGACGCGGTGCGGTTCGCCGAGGGGGACGAGCTGACGATACTGTGCGGGCATTACAAGGACGTCGACCAGCGCGTGGCCGACCACCTGGCAACGGAGGAGCTCTCGCTTGGGCACTTCGTCTTAAGTGGCGGGGAGACGGCCGCCCTGGCGATTGTGGACGCCACGGCGAGGCTGTTGCCGGGCGCCATGTCCGATATCGAGAGCGCGCGGACGGACTCGTACTGGGAGGATAGCGAGCTCAGCGCCCCAAGCTATACGCGGCCGGCCGATTTTCGGGGACAGCGGGTGCCCGAGGTGCTGATGTCGGGTGACCATCGCAAAATCGCGGAGTGGAGGGCGGCGGAGGCGGCGCGGCTGTCGCGCATCAAGAAAGACCGCGCGACGTAGGTCACCGCGGTCCGATTTATCGGCCCGGCAAGAGGCGTAGAGCGCGCTTCGCGAGTGAGGTTTTACTCATGCGTGGGGTGGTCCGTCTATGTGATAATCGCCGCTGAATCGGCACTCTCCGGGAGATTGTCTGGCCGTTCAGTCAGCGATGACAAAAGATGCGTTTCACACGGTGGATTTTTCATCCACTGGTAGTATCCTGGGGCCGGTGCACCGAGGCCGGATTTCGATCCCCACAATTTTTTCCACGATCGCATGTCAAGACAGTGCGAGCGCGTCCGTTGTCCGTTGTGTCCACTCTTGTTGTTGTCGCACGGTTGCTGAGCCACTGGTTTAGTGACAAGGGCAAACCCGTCGAAAGGCGGCGACGCAAAGCCACGAGGCTAACGCATTGCTCCCAATGCCAAGCTAGTCGGGTTGTCGCGCGGACCCTTTTTTTAAGGAGTCCCACGATATGAGGCACCTCCTCACCGGATGCGTGTGCATCCTCTCGCTCGCCGCCTGCAACGACGCAACCGCGCCGACTCCTGCGCAGTCTACGTCCACCCGTCTCCCCATCGTCGCCGCATCCGTCGACGCCTGGACGGGCCACTACATCGTCGTTCTGAAGTCCGGTGCTCCGTCATCGGATGCGCTCGTCCATCGCCATACGCTCAGCAAGGCGCTCAAGATGGATCAGCGCTTCGGAACCGTCCTGCACGGCTTTTCCGCTGCCGTCAGCGACGAAGACATCGACAGCCTCCGCAATGATCCCGACGTCGAAAGCGTCACGCAGGATCGTTTCGTCCACCAGCTCGGGACCGAAACCGGGATGGGCTGGGCGCTCGACCGCGTCGACCAGAAGCTCATGCCGCTCAACGGCGCGTTCGCATACGGTGCGACGGGCGCCGGCGTCAACATCTACGTCGTCGATGGCGGCATTCGCTATACGCACACCGAGTTCGGTGGCCGCGCCAAGTTCGCCTTCGATGCCCTCGGCGGAGACGGCTCGGACTGCAGCGGTCACGGCACCGGCGTCGCCGGTATCGCCGCGGGCAGCGTCCACGGCGTCGCGAAGGCGGCCACGATCTGGTCCGTTCGCGTCTTCCCGTGCAGCGGCGTTACGACGCTCTCGACGATCCTTGCCGGCGTCGACTGGGTCACCGCAAATCACAAGTCCCCCGCGGTCGCCAATCTCAGCCTCGGCGCCGCTGCCGCGCCAATCCTCGATACGGCCGTCGAGCGCTCGATTCGCTCGGGTGTCACTTATGTAGTCGCCGCCGGCAACAACAGCGGTGACGCGTGCCTCATGTCGCCGGGCAAGCTCAAGGATGTGATCAACGTCGGCGCCACCGATGCGTCGGACTCGCGTGTGTCGTGGTCGAACTACGGCTCGTGCGTCACCATGTTCGCACCGGGCGTGTCCGTCGCCTCCGCGGACTACTACTCCGACGTCTCGCTGGCCAGCTGGAACGGAACCTCGATGTCCGCTCCCATGGTCGCCGGCGCTGCGGCGCTTTATCTCCAGGGACATCCGACGGCCATCCCGGCGACGGTACGCGAATCGATCGTCGGCAACGGCACCACCGCGACGGTCAAGAATCTCGCCGGCTCGGGGGAC
>JALYSW010000235.1 GCA_030854615.1 Gemmatimonadota bacterium | reverse complement strand
CTATGCAGGCGTCGAGGATGCGGCACTCTTTCGGTCCGTCGATGGTGCGCACAGTTGGGAAGAGCTGTCGGGGCTGCGGAAGCACGGCTCGGGCCCGCGGTGGCAGCCCGGTGCGGGCGGGCTGTGTCTCCACACGATACTCATCGATCCTCACAATCCTGATCGCATTTTCATCGCCATCTCGGCAGCCGGCGCATTTCGAACCGACGACGGCGGGAAGAGCTGGCGCCCGATCAATCATGGGCTCACATCGCCGTACATCCCGGATCCGAACGCCGATGTCGGCCACTGCGTTCACAAGATCGCGATGCATCCTTCCCGGCCCGGCGTGCTCTTCATGCAGAAGCATTGGGACGTGATGCGCAGCGACGACGCGGGCGACAATTGGCGCGAGGTCAGCGGAAATCTTCCGACGGATTTTGGATTCGCGATCGACGTGCACGCGCACGAGCCCGAGACCATCTACGTCGTCCCGATCAAGAGCGACTCGGAGCACTATCCACTCGAAGGCAAACTACGCGTCTACCGCAGCCGCAGCGGTGGCAACGAGTGGGAGGCGCGCACGAAGGGGCTTCCGCAGGAGAACTGCTTCGTGAATGTGCTTCGCGACGCAATGGCGGTGGACTCGCTCGACACGTGTGGTGTCTATTTCGGGACGACGGGTGGGCAAGTCTATGCGTCGCGAGATGCCGGTGACAGCTGGGAGCCGATCGTGCGCGACCTGCCCGCGGTGCTCTCGGTCGAGGTGCAGACGCTGTCATGATCCGCGTCGCGCTGCCGCAGCATCTACGCACGCTCGCTCGCGTCGACGGGGACGTCTCGCTCGACATCGATGGGGCGGTGACCCAGGCCACCGTGCTCGATGCGCTCGAGGCGCGCTATCCGATGCTTCGCGGCACGATTCGCGACCAGACGACGAAGAAGCGCCGCGCCTTCGTTCGCGTCTTCGCGTGCGAGGAGGATCTATCGCAGGAGTCGGTTGATCGCGCGCTACCCGACGCGATTGCGAAGGGAGAGGATGTCCTGATGATCGTCGGCGCTCTCGCCGGAGGATAAGAAGCCGCGGCGGATCGTCAGCTACACGCCCTTCTCCTCCAGCAGCTTCAGAAACTGTCCCGGCTCCGTCAGCCCGAGCAGACGAGTCGGCACGTCGGCCTCCTTGCTGAACTGCGCGATCTTCCCGAGCACGGGCAGATACTGATTCGACACCTCGAGCGGCGGCGCGACGATGAGGAAGAAGAAGTTCACCGGCTTGTCATCGATCGCCTTGAAGTCCACCCCACTCGCCTTCCGGCCGAAGGCGACGCGAAGTTTGTTCACCACGAGCGAGCGGCAATGCGGAATCGCGATCCCGCGTCCGATCCCCGTCGAGCCGAGATTCTCACGCCGCTTCAGCATCTTGTAGAGCATCCCCTCCGACTTCTCGTCCAGCCCCAGCAGGGAGATCAGCTCCTTGAGTACATCGTCCTTCGTCGTGGACTCGAGGTTGAGCTTGATTGCGTCTTCAGTGAAGAACTGGCGTAGTTCCATCAAATCCTCGTCGGCAGTATCAATGCGAGCAAGCGGGCCGCCGCCCGCCGCAGCACAGGAAGGTAGCCGCACTTGCGCTGAGTGTCAAACTCCATGCGTTGCATGGACTTGCAACGGTCGCTAGATTTCCCCAGATGCGCTTCCCGGTTGAGTTGACGCACTCCGTTCCACTCTACCTCGCGCCCATGGCGGGAGTGTCGGAGTCGCCCTTTCGCCGCCTCTGCCGGCGGTTCGGCGCGGATGTGGTCGTCACCGAGTTCCTGTCGGCCGAGGGGATTCGTCGCGAGAACGAAGCCACGATCGCGAAGCTGCGCTTCGCCCCCGACGAGCATCCGATCGGCGTCCAGATCTTCGGCTCCGATCCCGACGCAATGGGAGACGCGGCCGCACTCGTCACGGATGTCTTCGCGCCCGACTTCATCGACATCAACTTCGGCTGCCCCGTCAAGAAGGTCGTCAAGCGCAACGGCGGCTCGGGGTGCCTCAAGGATCTCACGCTCGTCGCCGACATCATTCGCGGGGTGCGCGCGCGCACGCATCTCCCCGTCACCGCGAAGATCCGTAGCGGCTGGAATGAAGAGATGCGTGATCCGGTCCGCATCGCACGAGTCTGTGAGGATGCCGGCGCGGCGGTCATCGCGCTGCACGCCCGTTCGCGCACGCAGATGTATTCCGGACGCGCGAACTGGGACGAGATCTCCGCCGTCGTCGACGCGGTAGCCGTTCCCGTGCTCGGCAACGGCGACATCAGCTGCGCCGCCGATATCGTGCGCATGCGCGAGCACACAGGATGCGCCGGAGTCATGGTCGGACGCGGATCGTTCGGACAGCCCTGGATCTTCGACGAGGCGCGCGCGCTGCTCGACGGTCGACCCATGCCCGCTCCGCCCCCGGTAGCCCAGCGTTTCGCGATCGCGCTCGATCACGCGCGCATGGCAGACGCATACGA
The DNA here is from genome assembly GCA_030854615.1 of Gemmatimonadota bacterium. Lineage (GTDB taxonomy): Bacteria > Gemmatimonadota > Gemmatimonadetes > Gemmatimonadales > Gemmatimonadaceae > FEN-1250. The sequence goes on along the minus strand of JALYSW010000235.1, from coordinate 16,549 downwards.
GCTCGATCAGCGCGGCGCCGCGATTGAATTCCGCAAGCACCTCGGCTGGTACGTGAAGGGACTTCCCGGATCGGCCGATCTGCGGAAGCGCCTGCACGCCGTCACCTCGCTCATGGAAGTCGAGGGGATCTTTGCCGACTATCTTGCGATGGTGTCGCGCGGCGACGTGCCGGAGCGGCAGCACGCCGTGCGGGAAGAGGAGACGCGCGCGGCGTGAACCTCGAGCGTACGCACGCCCTCCTCGATCGCGTCGCGAGTGGAGAAATCGAAAGCGCGGAGGCTCTGCGCCTGCTCTCGCTCCCTGCCAGCGAGTCGCTGGGCTTCGCCACCATCGATCACCATCGTGCGCTGCGGCAGGGGTTCCCCGAGGTCATCTTCGCGGCCGGCAAGACACCGGAGCAGGTGCTGGCCATCGCCACGCATCTCAACGCCGACGGTGAAGGCTTCCTGGCTACGCGCGTGCAGCCGGAGATGTGGGCGCCGATTGCAGAGCGCTTTCCGGGCGCGGAGCTCAATCAGCTGGGACGCGTGGCCTATCTGGCCCCCTCCGCGCCTCCGCGCGCGATCAGAGGGCCAGTGCTGGTGATCACAGCTGGGACCAGCGATCTCCCCGTGGCGGAAGAAGCAGCGGTGTGCGCGCGGGCCTTCGGCGCCGAAGTCGAGCGGCTCACGGACGTCGGCGTGGCCGGGGTTCACCGGCTGCTGTCTCGCGGCGAGCTGCTGCAGAGTGCAGCAGTGATCATCGTCGTTGCGGGGATGGACGGGGCGCTCCCTTCGGTGGTCGGCGGGCTCGTCGCCATCCCTGTGATCGCGGTGCCCACGAGTGTAGGATACGGCGCAAGCTTCGGCGGAATCGCTGCTCTGCTCTCGATGTTGAACAGTTGCGCCGCTGGCGTGACTGTCGTCAATATCGATAATGGATTCGGAGCGGCGTACGCGGCCTCGCGTATCATCCATCGCTGATTCACCTCCTCCATCCCCTGAAGGCGGCGACGTCTGTCTGCCATTCTGCCTGAACGGGCGCGTCCAGCCGTCCTGCTAGCGTTCGACTCTGCCCTTGCGGTCATCGCAAGCAGTTACGCACGCTCGCCACTCGTCGCGCTCATGAGTTGTGTGATCGCGCTCCTCTCGTATCAGAGAGGGGTGCGCGCCGGCATCGTGTGCGCGGTCATCGCCACGGCGATCGCATTCACGCTCGACCCGTACGCCGTGCACCCGTTCCATGTCAGAATGATCGTGAGCGTTGTGGTGCTCGCGATCGTCGCGGTCGTGATCGGAGACAGCTACGGGCGCATCGTGCCGGCAGCGGCCACCGTTGCCAAGGCGGCCGTCGCGCCAACGCGCTCCGTTCGCGGTCTCGAGACTCCCGCCCGCGGCTCGCGCGCCGTCCCCGAGCCGCGACGCTCGCTCGCGGTGGAAGTCGAGCCGGAGAGCAACGTCGAGCAGGAGACGCTCTCGCGCTTCCTGCGCGAGATGCGCGATCAGATCGGCGGAGATGAGGTGGTGCTCTGGCGCTATGTGCGCGAGAGCGATGAGCTGTTTCCGGTATCGTCGGCATCGAGTCCGGTTCCGAATGTCACCTTCGAGACGAACCCGCCGCTCGAGTCGCTCGTGCACTGGGCGGTGCAGCAGGGGCTGCCGACCACCAACTACGACACCGAATCATCGTTCTTCCTCACCGCATCGGTCGGGAAGGAAGGACGCTTCCACGGCGCACTGGGTGTGTACGCCGAGGATCGCGAAAGTCTCTCGCGCGAGAAGGCGAAGATTTTCCTGCCGCGCTACGCGACGCGCCTCACGATGCTCGTGGACATGCTCTCCGATGGTAAAGAGACCCGGCGCTATCGAGGGAAGGCGGACAGGGTCGTCGTCGCTGCGCAGAAGATTCAGAAGTGCCAGGACCTCGCCGCACTGGACATCGCCATCTGCGAGAGCGCGCTCGACGTAACCGGCGGCACACGATGCGCCTTCATCCGCTGGAACGAGGCGGAGGACACGGCGATCGTCGAGAGCGTGACGCCACTCCATACCATCGAGCCCGGCTTCGTCGTCGCGCCGGATTCGATCATCGGGAAGTTCCTGCGCAATCCGGACCACCCCCGTATGGCCGTTCGCGAAAGCTATCGCAAGTCCGAGGGCTTTCCATTCAGCCCGCTGGAGTCATCGCGCAAGATCGGATCGCTCGCGATCGTCCCCCTCGTGGTCGATGATGAGTGGATCGGGGCCGTCTGTGTCGAGGGCGACGAGGAGGCGCAGCTCACCTTCGTGGAGGCCGAGCTCCTTTCCATGCTCGCACCCGTCGCGTCGGTGGCGCTCAAGAACGTCGAGCAGCTGCAGGACGTGACGCAGAAGTCCAATCACGATGCGCTGACCGGGCTTGCGAATCGTCGTCAGTTCGAGGAGCGGCTGCGGCATCACCTGCTCGAGCACGCGCGTCACCGGCAGCCCGTGTCGCTGATCCTCCTGGACATCGACATGTTCAAGACGGTGAACGACATCTTCGGGCACCAGGGGGGCGACGAGGTGCTCAAAGAAGTCGCGGAAGCCGCACGGAATACGGTTCGCGAGATCGATCTCTGCGCGCGCTACGGGGGCGAGGAGTTCGCGATCCTTCTTCCGCAGACGAATCTCGCCGGCGCCTCGCGCACGGCGGAACGGTTGCGCGAGGCCGTCGCGAATCTCCGGGTGACGCCCCCGATCGGTGGCTCGCCGATCACTGTGACGGCGTCGTTCGGCGTCGCGTCGTACACGGAGAGTGTGAAGGCCGGCGACCTCCTCTTTCCCGCTGCGGACATGGCGCTCTATCAGGCGAAGAGCGCGGGGCGGAACTGCGTGCGGCAGGCGATGTCGCGCAGCTCCCTTGGAAAGGGAACGGGTAGCGCGGAGTGATCCGTCGTTCGCGCGTAGCGGGGCACAATTTCCTTGGCGCCGGGATGTGCGGTCGCTATATTTGATCGTAAGTCGGGCCTGAAATGGTTTCGATTGTGTAGAAGAAGCTGTGGTCGCGTGCCCAGGTCCTCGGGTTCCTGGTAAAACCCTCGGGAAACTTTTTAACTGCCAACTCAAACATGGCCCTCGCAGCGTAACTTCGGTTACTGCTTGTGAGTGCCTACGAGGAAGCCCGCCCGGGGCGGCTTCGTAGGTATCGAAAATCTGGGCTAGTCATGCGTCGCGCTTTCAGGCACGTGGCGAAAATTTAGAGAGCTCATCCGACGGTGGGTCGTTCACCAGCCAGCCGTCGGAGACATCAATCGGTGGACTACGCACGTAGAAGCTGTGGTTGATCCTATGCAAGACGCGAGTTCGACTCTCGCCAGGTCCACTTGGAACGCCGGATAGAGCTCACGCTCGGTCCGGCGTTTCTGCATCACGGCTCGCCCGGCACGGTGTCTGCCAAGGTAGGACCGGAACGAATGCGCCGCGCCTTGCAACGTGAGGGAGACATGGGGGAAGTGGGCCGCACGCTGGCACAGGCACGCAAGCTCGGCACGCTCTCGCGCGAGGAAGAGCGCTCGGTCACGCATGGGGACTTCTGGGTTCCGGAAGCCGAGCGCGAGCTGTACAAGCGTGCGCTCGGCGCGCTCAACGTGGCGGGGATCCGCTACGTCGTAGCGGGCGCGTACGCGATCTACGAGCACACGGGAATTTATCGCGAGACGAAGGATCTCGACATCTTCGTCGAGCCGGCGCATCTCGTGGCGGCGATGGGCGCACTCAAGCGCGCGGGGCTGACCGCGCGCCTCGAGCAGCCGCACTGGCTCGCCAAGGCGACGTTCGGCGAGCTGTTCATCGACATCATCTTCGGCATGGGCAACGGGCTCGCGATGATCGATGACGACTGGTTCCGCAACAGCCGCCCTGCGATTCTGGCCGCCACGCCAGTGCGTGTGGCGCCAGCCGAGGAGCTGCTCTGGCATCGCCTGTTCATCAGCGAGCGTCATCGGCAGGACATGGCGGACATCGCCCATCTCATCGTCTGCGTGGGACACACGATGGACTGGAAGCGCATTCTCGCGAAGACGGCGGAGCACTGGCCGCTGCTGCTCGCGCAGGTCCAGATGTACGATTACCTGTATCCGGAGCACCGCGACGGCGTTCCGCGGTGGGTGTGCGAAGAGCTGCTGTCACGCGCGCAGGCGGATCTCGATCGCGTGCGCACCGACGAGCGCGTGACGCGCGGCCCGATCATCTCCCGCTTCAGCTTCACTATCGATGTGCACGAGTGGCAGATGAAGGACTTGCGCGAGGAGATGGTGAATCGCACGCTCGCCAGCCCGATCGTGCGCGAGATCGCCGCAAGCGATGTCTGGGACGAGCGCAGCGAACAGGCGGAGGGATTTCTCGCATGACGGATCGATCGATATCGGGCGCCATCTCGAATGGCCACGAGCGCCGCGCGGCGCAGCAGCGCAAGCCGGGGACGGTACGGATCGCGGCCGTCGGTGATTTCCACTGCGGGGTCGACGACACCGGTGTCTACTGCGAACTGTTCGCACGCGTGAACGACGAGGCCGACGTGCTCGTGCTCACCGGCGATCTGACGCGCTGGGGTGCGGCCGCGGAGTTCGAGGTGGTGGTGGGGGAGCTGGCCGATGTCACGGTGCCCATTGTGGCGGTGCTGGGCAACCACGACTACGAATCGGGGGAGGTGGAGGAGGGAAGCCGCATGCTCCGTGCGCGCGGGGTGCATCTGCTCTGTGGTGACACCTTCGAACTGAACCCAACAGTTGGGTTTGCGGGTGTGAAGGGCTTCATGGGCGGCTTCGGCCGCGGGATGTTGACTCCCTTCGGCGAACCTGAAACGAAGGCGTTCGTGAAGGCGACGCTCAACGAGGTGCACTCCCTCGAGCTCGCGCTGCGCCGCCTGTCGACGCCGGTGCGCGTTGCCGTGCTCCACTACGCACCGATCGCCGCGACGATCGCCGGTGAGCCCGAGGCCATCCATCCATACCTCGGCACGGACCGCCTGGCAGAACCGCTGGATCGCTACGGCGCCGCCGTCGCCTTCCACGGCCACGCGCACTCGGGCACGCTGCGCGGCAACACCCTCGGCGGCGTCCCGGTCTTCAACGTCTCGCTGCCGCTGCTGCGCAAGGAACGCCCGGGCGCGATGTACTACATCTACGACGTCATCGCGCCGGCGAGCGCGGAGGGCGCGAAGTCGATGTCGGTGGGGTAGCGCTTAGGCAACGCGTCTGCCTTGAAAACGAATTCAACGGATCGAGAACACGGATCAAACGGATCAAGCTCATTGCTCTAATCCGTTGGATCCGTGCAGTTCGTCCGTTCAATCGTTTTTTAAATTTGTTAACGCTCGTGATCCTCACGCCTCATCTCGTCGCCATTCAACTCGACGCCAGTCTGAGCGCCGCCTGCGCCGCAGCCAGGCGCGCGATCGGGACGCGGTACGGGGAGCACGAGACGTAGTTCAGCCCCGCGGTCTGGCAGAAGGCGATCGAACGCGGATCACCACCGTGCTCGCCGCAGATCCCCGTCTTCATCCCCGCGCGTACCTTGCGCCCCTCCGTCACCGCGTACTTCACGAGCTTCCCGACTCCGTCGACATCGATCGTACGGAATGGATCGTCCGGAAAAATACCTCTCTCGACGTACAGCGGCAGGAAGCGCCCCGAATCGTCGCGGCTCAGCCCCAGCGTCGTCTGCGTGAGATCGTTCGTACCGAAGGAGAAGAAGTCCGCTGCCTTCGCGATCTGGTCCGCCGTCAGCGCCGCGCGCGGCAGCTCGATCATGGTGCCGATGGTGTAGGGGAGCTCCTCGCCCATCGCGCCCATTACCTGGTCGGCGACGTGCTCGAGAATCGCGCGCTGGTTCTCGAGCTCCTTCACCGTCGACACGAGCGGAATCATGATCTCCGGCTGCACATCGATGCCGCGCCGCTTCGCACGCACCGCAGCTTCGAAGATCGCGCGCCCCTGCATCTCCGTGATCTCCGGATACACGATGCCGAGCCGGCAGCCGCGCAGCCCGAGCATGGGATTGGTCTCGCGCAGCGACTCGACGATGCGATTGAGCTCCTCGCGCGCGATGCCGAGCGTGCGGGCGAGACGCTTGGTGTCCTCACCGCCGTGAGGAAGGAACTCGTGCAGCGGCGGATCCAGCAGCCGGATCGTGACCGGACAGCCGTCCATCGCCTCGAAGATCCCCTCGAAGTCCGAGCGCTGCATGGGGAGGAGCTTCGCGAGTGCGCGCCGGCGCCCACCCTCATCACGCGCGACGATCATCTCGCGCATCCCTGTGATGCGATCGCCCTCGAAGAACATGTGCTCCGTGCGACAGAGCCCGATTCCCTCGGCCCCGAAGTGCCGCGCAATACGCGCATCCTGCGGCGTGTCGGCGTTCGCGCGCACCTGGAGCGTGCGCGCATCGTCCGCCCACGAGAGCAGTCGCGCGTACGTCACGTAGACGCGCGAGTCCGAGCCGCGCATCTGGCCCGAGAGCACGCGCACCACGTCGCTCGGGATGGTCGGCAGATCGCCGCTGAACACACGCCCCGTCGCGCCGTCGAGGGTGATCCAGTCGCCCTCGTTGATCGTAGTGCCGTTCACCTTGAAGCTTCGGTGCTGGAGATCGACCTCCATCTCCTTGCACCCGACGATCGCGCACTTCCCCATGCCGCGCGCGACGACGGCCGCGTGGCTCGTCATCCCGCCACGAGACGTGAGCACCGCCCGCGCGGCGACGATGCCGTGGAAGTCCTCCGGCGTCGTCTCGTCGCGCACGAGGATCACGCGAATCCCTTCCGCCGCGCGCTGCTCCGCGACATCGGGATCGAACACCGCCTGACCGCTCGCCGCACCCGGGCTCGCGGGAAGTCCGGTCGCGATCATCTGCGCACGCGCTCCCGGATCGATCACGGGATGCAGCAGCTGGTCGAGCTGCTCCGCATCGACGCGTAGCACGGCCTCTCGCTGCGTGATCACACCCTCGGCAACCATCTCATCCGCGATCCGGATCGCCGCCGCCGCGGTCCGCTTTCCCGTGCGTGTCTGCAGCAGGTACAGCGTTCCGCGCTCCACCGTGAACTCGATGTCCTGCATGTCACGGAAGTGCTGCTCGAGCCGGTTCTGCGTTTCCAGCAGCTCGGCATATGCACCGGGGAGCCGCGTCGCCATCTGCTCGATGGGGAGCGGCGTGCGAATGCCGGCGACGACGTCCTCGCCCTGCGCGTTGACGAGGAACTCTCCGTAGAAGCGCTTCTCTCCGGTGGACGGATCTCGCGTGAACGCGACGCCGGTGCCCGAGTCGTTGCCGAGATTGCCGAACACCATCGACACGATGTTCACGGCCGTGCCGAGCGTCTCGGAGATGTTGTTCTGGCGGCGGTAGTCGACCGCCTTCTTGAGCGTCCAGGAGCGCCACACGGCCTCGATCGCCCCCTTCAGCTGCTCGCGCGGCTCCATCGGGAAATCAGCACCGGTGCGGTTCCGGATGAGTGCCTTGTATTCCTCGACGAGATTTCTCAGCGCGTCTTCCGACAGATCAGCGTCGTTCTCGGCCGAGCTCGTGAGGCGCTTCGACTTCAGCAGATGCTCGAAGTCTTGCATCGGCACCTCGAGTACGACGTCGCCGTACATCTGGAGGAAGCGCCGATAGGAGTCGTAGGCGAAGCGCGCATTGCCGCTCTGCTGCGCAAGCCCGATCACGGTGCGGTCGTTGAGCCCGAGATTCAGGATGGTCTCCATCATCCCCGGCATCGACACTGCCGCCCCGGAGCGCACCGAGACGAGCAGCGGATTCTTGGGATCGCCGAAGCCGCGTCCGGAGACCTGCTCGAGCCGGGTGAGGTTCTTCTCGATCTCGCTCTGAAGCTCGGCCGACGTGCCGCTGCCCTTCAGATAGTCGAGACACGCCGAACACGCGATGGTGAAGCCCGGCGGCACGGGGACGCCGAGATTCGTCATCTCGGCCAGATTCGCTCCCTTGCCCCCGAGCACCGCCTTCATTTCCCGCGTGCCGTCCGCGGTACCGCTACCAAAAAAGTATACGAGCACGCGTAAAGTCTAAACAGAGATGCGACAGTCCGCGACCGGCAAAATCGTCAGCAGCCGCAGCCGAACCGGAGCTTGTCGGGATCGGTGGGCGGAGGAGTCGGATAATCCCCCGAGAAGCAGGCATCGCAAAAGCCGCGTGGGCCGCCGGGAACCGATTTCAACATCCCGTCTCGGGAGAGATAGCCCAGCGAATCGACGCCAAGGTGCTCGGCGATCTGCTTGATCGTCATGTTTGCCCCGATCAACTCCTCGCGCGAGGGCGTGTCGATGCCGTAATAACATGGTCCAGTCACCGGCGGCGACGAGATCCGCATATGGACCTCACGCGCCCCGGCCTGTCGCACGAGCGCAACCAGCCCGCGCGTGGTGGTGCCACGCACGATCGAGTCGTCGACCATCACGACGCTCTTTCCCTCGAGCACCTCGCGGACAGGGTTGTACTTAACCTTCACCTTCTGCACGCGCCCCGCCTGGCTCGGTTGAATGAAGGTACGGCCCACGTAGTGGTTCCGAATCAGCGCAAATTCGAGCGGAAGCCCGGTCTCCTCCGCGAATCCCAGCGCTGCTGCATTCGCGGAATCCGGCACGCCAAAGACGAGATCGGCTGTGGGAGCCGGGCACTCGCGGCCGAGCTGGCGTCCGAGCTCGCGGCGCGCATGGTCGACGGAACCACCGTCGAAGATGCGACTGTCGGGGCGCGCGAAGTACACGTATTCGAAGACGCAGCGCTTGAGCTCCGCGCGCTCGGGGATCTTCACCGAGCGCAGACCGTTCGAGTCGATGACTACGATTTCGCCGGGCTCGACGTCGCGCAGATGTGTCGCGCCGACGATGTCGAGCGCGCAGGTCTCCGACGCGAAGACGTAGCCATCACCAAGCGTACCGAGGGAGAGGGGGCGCCAGCCGTGCGGGTCGCGTGCGGCGAGCAGCGTGTCGCCGATGGTGACCGCGAGGCAGTACGCACCCTCGACGCCACGCAGCGCTTCGAGGAGCTTGTCCTCGGGACGCTCGCAGCGCGATCGCGCAATGCGGTGAACGAGGATCTCCGAATCCATCGTGCCGGAGAAGATCGCTCCCTGATCTTCGAGCTCTCGTCGCAGCTCCGTCGCGTTGACGATGTTGCCGTTGTGCGCCAGCGAGATGCTTCCGTCGCGGAAGCGCGCCAGAATCGGCTGCGCGTTCTCGATGGTCGACGATCCCGCGGTGCTATAGCGAGTGTGCCCGATGGCGAGCATGCCATTCATCGCCGCGGTCTCCGCAGCGCCAAGGCCTTCGGAGACGAGCCCCATGCTGCGCACCGCACGCGCCTGCCCGGCATCGTCGATGGTGACGATACCGGCCGATTCCTGCCCGCGATGTTGAAGCGAATACAGACCAAGATGCACGAGTGCGCCGGCATCCTGCACGCCGCGCACTCCGAATATTCCACACATGTTCTAGGCGCCAGATGGTTGGGGATGCTGCTCGAGCACCGCGAGCTCCGCGATGGACGCGTTCATGATGTTCGGAATCGCGTCGTGATACGCGCGCGCGAGCCGGTCGACCGGCGCGTAAATCACGCGGTCACTGACGCGGATCGTCAATCCTTTCTCACGGGCGCGCACCTGACCGATGACGCGCGCCGGTACCCCGTGCTTTCGTGCGAACTCGAGCACCGTCCGAAACTCCGGTGTACTCACGATGATTCGCGCCTGCGCCTCGCCGAACAATAGGGCGCGCAGGGGGAGCATGCTCCACTTACTCAACTCGATTTCCGCGCCAATTGCTCCGTCCGGGTCGGCGATGCAACATTCGGCAACCGCAACCGCCAGCCCGCCGTCGCTACAGTCGTGCGCGGAGCGAACGGCACCGGCGCGAATGGCCTCGAGCAGCGCCTCGATGGTCGCCTTCTCGCGCACGAGGTCGCAGCGCGGCGGCGCGCCCGCAACCACACCGTGGATGCGCGCGAGATACTCGCTTCCTCCGAGCTCGTCGGTGGGCTCGCCAAGAAGCACGATGTCGTCGCCTTCCGTGGTGAAGCCGGAGCGCGTGATGTGCGCGAGCGAGTCGATGAGCCCCACCATCCCGACCACCGGCGTCGGATGCACGGCGCCGCGCGGATTCTCGTTGTAGAAAGAGACGTTGCCACCAGTCACCGGCGTGCCCAGCGCGAGGCAGGCTTCACCCATGCCGCGAACGGCCTGGATGAACTGAAAGTAGACCTCGGGGCGCTTCGGATTGCCGAAGTTGAGACAGTTCGTAATCGCCATCGGCCGCGCGCCCGTGCATGCGACGTTGCGCGCCGCTTCGGCCACCGCGAGCTGCGTTCCGACGCGCGGATCGAGCGAGACATAGCGTCCGTTGCAGTCGGTCTTGAGCGCGATGGCGCGATCGGTGTGCCGAATGCGGATGACCGCGGCGTCGCCATCGCCGGGGCGGAGCACGGTGCTGGTGCGCACGGTGGAGTCGTACTGGCGGTACGCCCACCGCTTGCTCGCGATCGTCGGCGAGGAGAGAAGGCGCTCGAGCGTCCAGATCGGATCGGACTCTTCGCGCCGTTCGTTGATGGCGCTGATGTCGCGCGCGCGCAGCTCGGCAACTGCGGGATCCTCCTTCGCGGGCGGATTGTACATCGGGCAATCGCTCACCAGCTTCGAGCCGGGGAACTCGGCGACGATGCGGTCGCCCTCGGTGACGCGATACACCGGCTCCGCGATGACCTCGCCGATCACCGCCGCGCTCAGGTCCCACTTCTCGAGGATCGCGCGCACCTGCGCCTCGTGCCCCTTCCTGGCCACGACGAGCATGCGCTCCTGCGACTCGCTGAGCAGAATCTCGTACGGCGACATCCCCTCCTCACGCACCGGAACCTTCGAGGTATCGATGCTGACGCCAACATCGCCACGCGCGGCCATCTCCGCCGATGACGAGGTCAGCCCCGCGGCGCCCATGTCCTGAATGGCGACGATGTGGCCGCTCGCGATGAGCTCGAGACTCGCCTCGAGGAGGAGCTTCTCGGTGAAGGGATCGCCGACCTGCACCATCGGCCGCTTCGCCTCGCTCGCGGCCGAGAGGTCCTCGGAGGCGAACGAGGCGCCGTGAATGCCGTCGCGCCCCGTGCGCGCGCCCACTGCCATGATCGCATTGCCGACGCCTTCCGCAGCCGCGAGGATCAGATCCGTCTCGTGCATCAGCCCGACGCACATCGCGTTGACGAGCGGATTCCCCTCGTATGCGGGATCGAAGACGATCTCGCCGGCAACGGTCGGGATGCCGACGCAGTTGCCGTAGTCGCCGATCCCCTTGACGACGCCGGCGAAGAGGTGCCTCACGCGCGGCGAATCGAGCGATCCAAAGCGCAGCGAGTTGAGGAGCGCGATGGGGCGGGCGCCCATGGTGAACACGTCACGCAGGATCCCGCCAACGCCGGTTGCCGCGCCCTGATACGGCTCGACTGCTGACGGATGGTTGTGCGACTCGATCTTGAAGGCGATCGCGAGCCCGTCACCGATAGAGATGACTCCCGCGTTCTCGCCAGGGCCCTGCAGCACGTACGGCGCCTTCGTGGGCAGCGTCTTGAGATGCGTGCGCGAGTGCTTGTAGGAGCAGTGCTCGTTCCAGAGCGCGCTGACGATCCCGAGCTCGGTGAATGTTGGCGTGCGGCCGAGAAGCGCGACGAGCCGTTCGTACTCGTCCTCGGTCAATCCATGCTCGGCGACGAGCGCCGGCGTGATGACCGGGTCGCCGGGGCGGGGCGTTGGAGCTGAGGTCACGTCGGGGGCTTGGGCGGATGACTCGTGCTCGACGATGAGTTATCGACGGGGGGATGACTCATGCTCGATGCTGCGCTATCGGCGGGCGGTGGCGTGGTCGCCGGCGTGCCGTACGTCGGCGGCGCCGTCATGCTCGGCGGAGCTGGCGGCTGTTGTCGCGGATCCTTCAGCGGCGGTTCGATCTGCCGCGGTGGCGGCGACTGCGTCGGCGGAAGGCTCATGCTCGACCGGGTGCTGTCTGCCGGCGCCCGGCTCGTGGGAGAGCTCGCGCTGTCGTGCGGCGGGTAGCTCGTCGGTGTCTTCACGCTGTCGTGCGGTGGATAGCTGGTCAGCGTCTTCGAACTGTCGGCGGGGCGCGTCGTGGTCGACGTGTGGACGACGGTCGTGCGGGTCGTGCGGGAGGTGCTCTGGAGCGTCGGCAGCGTGGTCGTTCCACTGGCGGCGGCAGGGGCCGCCCCGCCGGCAGGAACCGCGAGCGGTGCATTGCGCTGTGTGCGCGAGTTGGGCTTCGTCGCGTCCGGCGAGCTACTCGTGCCGGTGTAGTGCCGGTTGGGCGAACGGAACATCGCGTCGACGACCACATCGTGATCGAGAATGACGATGTCCTGCATCCCGCACTTCTTTCCGCAGCTGTTCGAGTACATCAGGTAGGTCGAGCCCTGGTAGTTACGGATCGTGGCGGGCTTGCCGAGGGCGGCGATGACCTGCGCGCGCGTCATGCCTGGATCGATGGTTCCCGTGGCGGTCGTGGCGCTGCCGCCCTGGGCTTGGCAGGGCACGGATAGAACGACGAACGAAAGCGCAAGTAGCCAGCGATGCATGAATACCTCGGGGGTTAGGCTGAGACTCTGGCGAGCAGCGACTCGAAGAGCCGGCGACCATCCGCCGATCCCACGAGATCCTCCATCGCGCGCTCCGGATGCGGCATGAGCCCGAGCACGTTTCCTTCGGCACTGATGATTCCGGCGATATCACGCATCGATCCGTTCGGATTGCACGTCCCGTCCCGAGCGCCACTCGCGTTCACGTAACGGAAGATCACGCGCCCCTCGCCCTCGAGACGATCGAGCGTCTCATCGTCGGCGGTGAAGCGGCCGTCTCCGTGCGCCACGGGAATGCGAAGCACATCGCCGGTTTCGTAACGCGAGGTGAACATCGTGTCGGCATTCTCGACGCGGATGTAAACGCGGTCGGAGACGAACTGTAGCTTCTCGTTGCGCAGCAGGGCGCCCGGCAGAAGTCCCGCCTCGCAGGCGATCTGAAAGCCGTTGCAGATCCCGAGCACCGGGCCGCCCGCGCGCGCGTGTGCGGCGACTTCGCGCATGATCGGGCTGAAGCGCGCGATGGCACCGGCACGGAGATAGTCACCGTAGCTGAACCCACCCGGCAGTACGACGACATCGACGCCCTGCAGATCCGTGTCCTTGTGCCAGAGGTACACGGCCGGCAGTCCGAGCGTGTCGGCCACGGCGTGGTAGCTGTCGTAGTCGCAGTTGGAGCCCGGGAAGGTGACGATGCCGAATTTCATGCGGCTTCCACCGTCGCGATCTCGAAGTCCTCCGTCACCGGATTCGCGAGGAGCTTGCCGCACATCTCGCGCACCTGGGCGTCCGCGGCTTTCGCATCGGGCGCGGTAATGTGGAGCACGATGTGCCGCCCAATGCGCGTGTCCGTAACGCCGTCGAAGCCGAGCGAGTGGAGCGCGTCCGAGACCGCCTTCCCCTGCGGATCGAGGATGCCCTTACGCGGCATGATGTGGACGGCAACGCGAAAGCGACTCATTCGGATTCCTCTTTGGGTCCGGGGCGGGGAATGGACTTCGGAAAGTTCGGTCCGCGGTGCTCGCGACGGCGGCCGCGTCGTTCGCGAACGGGCGTGTCGACGACCTCGATCTCGCGGCGAATGGAGTACTCATCCGGTTCCTCGTCATCCTCATCGTCCATGAGCGGATCGCCCGTGGGAAGGCGCTCCATGAGGCCGAAGAGGATCGTGCGGAGCAGTCCGAAGGCGACGTACGCGACGAGGATGGGAAAGGCGTAGCGAAGCGGCTCGACGAAGATCGCGATGACGGCCGCAGCGAGCAGTATCGTGGCGATGATCCCGCGCACGTTGCGAAGACCGACGCGCGGCATCGCTGGATAGAGCACGTGGCTGATCATGAGGAAGCTGAGCGTCAGCATCACCGCGGGGAGCACGGTGTGCCATGGCCAGCCGTCCACGTACCGATACCAGCTCGTCTGGGTGAACCAGTAGTACGTCGCCAGCGTCATCCCCGCCGCGGGACTCGGCAGCCCGTGAAAGTGCGTCTTCGCGCGGCCGCCCTGCTCCACGTTGAAGCGTGCAAGGCGCATCACCGCGCAGGCGATATACGCGAAGCAGACGAGCCACGCCCACGAGTCGCGATTGAGCACTGCGAAGTACATGATGAACGCCGGCGCCACGCCGAAGCTGATGGCATCCACGAGCGAGTCGAGCTCGACGCCGAACTGGCTCCCGGTGCGCGTCGCGCGCGCAATGCGGCCATCGAGCGCATCCATGACGCCCCCGAAGACCACGCACCATCCGGCGTCGATGTACTCGCCGCGCGCCGCCTTCACGATCGCGAAGATCCCGAAGAACAGATTCGCGAGCGTGAATCCGTTCGGAAGCAGGACGACGGCGCGGCGCATGGCCGGACGCGGAAGCGGTCTCACGACTTGAGATCCGCGAGCACGGTGGTGCCGGCGACCGTGCGCTCACCGACCTTCACGCGAACGTCGCTTCCGGGCGGGATGAAGACGTCGACCCGCGAGCCGAAGCGAATGATGCCCATGCGGACGCCCTGCGCCGCGCTGTCCCCCTGACGCGCGTAGTTCACGATGCGCCGCGCGACGAGCCCCGCGATCTGGCGCACGAGGATCTTTCGCGACCCCGATTCGATGCCGACGGACATCTGCTCGTTGTCGAGACTCGCCTTCTCGTGCGCGGCGTGCAGGAACTTCCCCTTGTTGTATTTCAGAAAGCGCACGGTGCCGGTGACCGGATACCGGTTCACGTGCACGTTGAAGACGTTCATGAAGATCGAGATGCGGGTGGCCGAGCCGGCGATGAACGTCGGCTCCTCGACATCGGCGATCATCACGCACAGCCCATCGGCGGGCGAGACGACGAGCCGATCACCGCGCTCGCCCGTGCGCTCGGGATCGCGAAAAAAATAGACAACCCAGCAGGCGATGATCACGAGCGGAATCGCGGCGGCGTACCAGCCGGGCGAATGTCTCAGGGCGCCGAGAGAAATGGCGCCGACCGCGAACAGCCAGGCGATGATGATGAACGGAATGCCTTCGCGCGCGACCTTCATGCGAGCTCCGAGAGATCGAGCGGGCTGCCGGTGATGCGCTTGAACGCATCGAGATACCGCGTGCTGGTTTCCTGGACGACCGCATCCGGAAGCGGTGGACCCGGGGCATCGCCATTCCAGCGGCCGGCCTTGCGCTCGCCATCGAGATAGTCGCGCAACGGTTGCTTGTCGAAGCTCGGCTGCGCACCTCCCGGACGGTAGCCGCTCGCGAGCCAGAAGCGTGAGCTGTCCGGCGTCAGCACCTCATCGATCAGCAGCACCTCTCCGTCGCTAGCGCGCCCGAACTCGAACTTCGTATCGGCGATGATGATTCCCCGCTCCTTGGCGATGTCGCGTCCGCGTTCGTATATCATCCTCGATCGCTGCTCGAGCTCCGTTGCGGCGTCGCCGATCAGAGCGCGCATACGGGCGATCGTGATGTTCTCGTCGTGGCCGCTCTCCGCCTTCGTCGCTGGGCTGAACAACACCTCCGCCAGCCGATCGCTCTCCCGAAGCCCCTTCGCGAGCGGCTCGCCGGCAAGCGTCCCCGTCTGCGAATACTCCTTCCAGGCGGACCCCGAAATATAACCCCGAACGACGCACTCCACTGGAAAGACCTCGGTGCGCCGGCACAGCATGGCGCGCCCCGCAATCGAGGCTCGCTGGCCCGAAAGCCCGGGCACCATTCGCTCGATCTCGCGCGCATCCGCCGAGATGAGGTGGTGCGGCACGAGCCCCTCGAGGCGCTTGAACCAGTAGGCGCTGATCTGCGTGAGTACCGCGCCCTTGTAGGGAATTGCCTCACGCATGACCACGTCGAACGCGCTGACGCGGTCCGTCGCGACCAGCAGCAATCGCTCGCTGTCCACTTCATAGATGTCGCGAACCTTGCCGCGGCCCAGCTGCTTGAGAGGGAGGGCGCTCGATGTCATCACCGTCATACGCGCAGCGCCTCCGTCGCATCGGGAAGTGGTGCCGCAGCGAGAATCGGATCGATCACCTCGCGCAAGAACTCGTCAACCTGTTCAGGCGCGCGCCCCGTAAAGCGCTCGGCCGCCACGAGATCCTCCATCTCCAGAGGCGACAGCGTGAACTCGGGATCCGCCTTCAGCCGCTCGAGCAGATCGTTCGTTGCCGCGCCATCCTTCAGCGCGCGTCCGGCCTCGAGGCTGTGGCGGCGGATGATCGCATGCGCGCTCTGTCGGTCACCGCCCCCCGCCACCATGCGCACGATCAGCTTCTCCGTCGCCATGAACGGTAGCTCCGCCGCGAGACGCTGTTTGATACGCGCCGGATGCACCTCGAGCCCAACGCTGATGTTCCCCATGAGCAGGAGTACCGCATCCGTCGCGAGGAACATCTCGGGAATCACGAGCCGTCGGTTCGCACTGTCGTCGAGGGTGCGCTCGAAGAACTGCACGCCGTGTGTGAGGTTTGCATTCTCCTCCAGCGTCATTACGAATCGC
>JALYSW010000226.1 GCA_030854615.1 Gemmatimonadota bacterium | reverse complement strand
ATCTTCGAATGGCAGATCGCCTCCGAGCCCTGCGCCGACAGCGCGCCGTGCAGATTCTGCCTATTGAGCTCGCCGTACAGCTTGACGCCCTTCTCGCCCGCGAAGATCCGCTGCTTCGCCTCGAGCTGGTTCGCGACATCGAGCAGCCCCATCTCGATGTGCTCCGGCCGCATCACCTGCGACAGGAACGTCAGATGATCGCGGAAGAAGAACACCGACTTCGGGTCGTTGATCGGCTCATCCTTGCCGACGAGCGCCTCGAAGAAGATCGCCGCCATCGGCGTCACGTACTCGTGGCTGAAACGAATGTCCGTGCGCACGAAGCCCTGGTCGCCCGGCTTCACCGCGGCGATGCCGACCTTCTCCTTCGCCGCGTCGAGCACCCAGTGGCGCGCGAAGATCTTTTCCGCAACCGTCATCGGCTTCTTCGGCGTCGTCACCACCGGCACCTCGACCAGCCCCTGCAGCCGCGCGACGTTATAGTTGAACAGCCCTCCGTACTCGACGATGCCGCGAGAGATCCCACCTTCGCCGCGCGTCAGCTCCTCGAGCGCGATTTCCTCGCCGTTCCGAATGCGCTCGATGAGCGAGAAGTCCGTCGAGGTGAAGACGCCGAGGTTCTGGCAGTTCTCGCGGTAAATGCGCTCAATGCTCTCGGCGATGACGATCTTGATCCCCGCGTGCATCTCCGCGTACGGCGACGCCTCGCGCGACGAACCCTTGCCGCGCCGGGCGCCGGCCGCACTTGCGACGAAGCCGCCCGCGCGCACGGAGCCGCGCACCATCGGAAACTCCTCGCCGGCCTTGAGGCCGAGGTACGGAAAGTCGCCGAGCGTCTCATCGAAGTAATAGCAGATGTACGCCGGAGTGATCTCGTCGGTCGAGATGTTGTCGCGGAGCTTCGGATGCGTCGGCGAGCCGACCGGCGCGGAGGCATCGAAGGGAAGGTCCTCGCCCGCGAGCTGGCGATGGAGTAGCGCCGGATCCTCGGTGAGGAGGAGGACGCGTCCTGAAAAGCGGATGCGGTCGGGGACCTTCTGTACGGCGCGTGTGCGGAGACTCTCGATCATGTCTCGGAAGATGCGGGCCGCAAGTGGCTATCACAAGCGAGGCAGCACGACGACACAACGAAGCCCGGCGCATGGAGGCCGGGCTTCGATTCGATGCGTGATCGCATCGTGACCACGCTGTGTTCGACTACCGGCGGTCGTGGCGGCGCTCGCGCTTGTCGTGTTGCAAATCTTTACGGTCGCCGTGGCGGTCGCGACGGTCGCCGTGCAGCGCGCGATGATCGTGACGCTCCGAGTGGCGATCGTGACGGAGCTCGCGACGATCGTGGTGCGCCTGTCCCGTGCGCCCATGAGCGCGATCGTTCCGCAGCGCCCGACGGTCGCCCCGGCGATCGCGATTATCGGAACGGATGTCGCGACGGTCACTTCCGAGATCGCGGCGGTCGCCGCGGAGATCTCGTCGGTCGGAGCGGATGTCGCGCGTGTCGCCGCGAACGTCGCGCGAGCCCTGCGCGCCGAAAGGCTGCGGAGCCGCAGCTGCCTGGGCGCGTACCATGGTCGAAGCACCGGCAGAAAGCGTCATCGCTACGCCCAGTGCAAGCAGCTTATTGCGAAGCATCTGTAAATCCTCCAGAGATCGGTGGGCACGCGACCGCTTCATCGCGCCGTTCGAGGAGGTAGACGCGGGGTTGGGGCGGGCGTTAAGGGACTCCCCCTACCTAGCGTTTCGCAAAAAAGATGGTATCGTTCCGCGCCGGGCTGGGCCGACGCGTTTTTGCGGGCCGAGTCCGTTGCTGTTTATAGGCTTACGCACAATTCGAGGGCGCAGTGACAGCTTTGCCGACTCCCAGTAGTCCGACGCCGAGCGTACCTGCGGTGCCTCCGGTGGCCCCGGCTACGCCGTCGTGGCCTCCTGCGCCGCTGGAATTTCCGCTTTCGTGGCTGCTAGAGTTCGCGCCACCGCCGATACAGTATCGCGCCGTTATCGAGGTGGCGAGGCTGCCCCTCGCTGCGTCCAAAAGTTTTTCGGCGCTTCCGTACGCCTATCAGCCCGCCATCGAACTTGCGCTAAGTCAGTTGGCAGACGGCACTTGGAACCATAATATGCTGGCCATCCCGAACTCGCGAAGCGAGCGCTACAAGGGGATCGGCACCATCAGCGCCGTCCGCCGCCTCCTCGAGTATGGATGGGATCGCGAGTCGCCCCCGCTCCTCCAGGCTCGGCGCGTCCTCTTCCGCCTCCTCGCCGAAGATGACGACCCGGCCTACCTCTACGAGCTCGGCGGCAAGGCCAAGCCAGAGCTCGCCATGGTTCGGCATGGCCGCCAACTCCTCCGCGAAGCCGCTGCTGCCGCGCTCGCTCAGGCCGGCTACGAGAATGATCCCCGCCTTCGCGGTGCGGCCCGCCGCATCCTCGAGCGCGTCGACGCCTTCCTCAAGTCGCCGATGGCGCAAAAGCCATTCATCCGCGTGGGCAACCATCACGTGCTCGCACCCGGCGCGTCGCCGCCGAGCGTGCATACGCTGGTGATGCTCGCGCACATGCCGCTTTATCGCAGCGAGCATTACGACCTGCTCGACCGTCTCTACGCGCAGCTCTCACAGCCGCAACCGCGCCAGGAAGCCGCCACGATGGTCGGCAGCAAGATCGTTCTCGAGCCCCACCTCGTGCTCGGCGATCCCCTCCCGCATCGAAACGCCGCGGACGCCGACATGCCCGCCGCGCTCTTCTGGCTCGAGATCTTCGCCCGGCTCGGATTCCTCCGCCGCAACGATCAGTGGACGAAGCTCTACGAGCGTCTCATCGACGACTGCGACTCCGGCGGCGTATGGCATCCGCCCAAGCGCACCGCGACGATGCGCTCCGACAACGCGTACGCGTGGCCGGGGTTCCCACTCGAGCCGCAAGCAACCGCCGAAGAGCGCTGGAGCGACATCACCTTCCGGCTCGGCGTCATCGCACGCCACTCGGGACGCCCAATCAATCTCACGTAGCGTCCGCTAGCGTCAGAGGGTTAGCTTTCGCTCCGTAAGCACAACAGGGCACACGAAAATCCTGCGTTCTCAGGCGCTCGCGCAGCCTGCCTCCGGAGCGGGGCAGGGTCACTAGAGCTCCACAGGTCGCTGTACCGCATCCGCACCCCGCTCGGTTTCACCTCGGGGGCATGGAGCGGCAAGCGCGGCACGAACGTGTCACGCGACATTCGCAGTGCGCCGGCCCCATCGATATCTCGATGGACTTGCGGCCCCGGCGCCGAGCTCGAGAGCATTTTGACAGACATCATCGAAGCACCGGAAGCAGACGCGCCCACGAGCTTCGCCGAGCTGATGCTCGCGCCCGAGCTCCTCCGTGCGGTCGAAGACGCTGGCTACACCACCCCCACGCCGATTCAGGCCCGCGCGATCCCGCTCATTCTCAACGGGCGCGACATCATGGGGCTCGCGCAAACGGGCACCGGCAAAACCGCCGCCTTCACCCTCCCCATCGTCCAGCGCCTCCTCGGCGGACCACGCCGCGCGCGCGCGCTCATCCTCACGCCCACGCGCGAGCTCGCGGTGCAGGTGAAGGATTCCTTCGCACGCTACGCGATTCACAGCGGACTCGAGATCGCCGTCGTCTACGGCGGTGTTCCGCTCGGACCGCAGGAAACCGCGCTGCGCGGCGGCGTCGATGTCATCGTCGCGACGCCGGGACGGCTACTCGACCACATGGAGCGGCAGAACGTTGCTTTCGATGATCTCGAAGTGCTCGTGCTCGATGAAGCCGACCGCATGCTCGATATGGGCTTCGCGCCGCAGCTCAATCGCATCGTCGCCGAGATCCCGAAGTACCGCCAGACGTTGCTCTTCAGCGCCACGATGGCGCCCGAGGTGGAGGCGCTCGCGCGCAAATATCTGCGCAAGCCAATAGTGGTGCAGGTGGGACTTCGCACGCAGGCGGCCAACACGGTCACGCACGCTGTGTACCCCGTGCCCCGCGACCGGAAGAGCGAGCTTCTCGTGGAGCTGTTGCGCCAAAAGGAGCTCGACTCCGTGCTCGTGTTCACGCGTACCAAGCACGGCGCGGACAAGGTGGTGCGCAAGCTCGATAGCGCCGGGATCTCCTCGCTCGCGATGCACTCCGAAAAGTCGCAGGGCCAGCGCACGGATGCGCTCGACCAGTTCAAAAAGGGAACGATCCGCGTACTCGTCGCCACCGACATCGCACAGCGCGGACTCGACATCGCCGGGATCTCGCACGTGATCAACTACGATGTGCCCGCGCAGGCCGAAGACTACGTGCATCGCATTGGACGCACGGGGCGCGCGGCGGCGACCGGCGACGCCTTCACCTTCATGGCCGCCGACGAGATCTCGATGGTCCGCCTCATCGAACGCACACTCGGCACACCGATTCCCCGCATCTCGGTGCCGGGTTACGACTTTGGTACGGTCGCCGCCGACGTGCCGGCGGCGGTCGCCTAGCACTATCACCCCAGTCACCATCGTGCTCGACCGAGCCGCGCGACGTATACCGTTTCGGCGGCGGCGCCGCGGCTCAGCACGATGATGGAGTTCGCCGCGCCGTAGCCACGGCCGCTCGCGCCGTACGTGACGTTGTCGCGCGACGCAGCGAACGCCACCCCCAGCTCCGTTTGCAGCGGGCGCACGAGCAGCGTATCCGCCCCCGCGAGAATGCGCAGCAGACCAGCGGTGCTGTCCATCGAGACGGAGACCTTCTCCGCGCGCGACTGCGCCGATCCGCGTGCAGCGCCGAGCACGCTGACGAGCTGGATGCGCGCGTTGCGGACGGCGGAGCGATCGAGCGCGGTCAGCGTTCGCGGACCGACGATCGTCAGCAGAATCGCAAACACCGTGAGCACGACGAGCTGCTCGAGCAGCGTATATCCTCTTCGCATAGATTCCCTTCGACGGCGGTGCGCGATATATAGAATCGTGCAGCGCGCGCGTCGCACCGGTTCATCCCTTCGTCGAGCATTCTCTTTCCTGCCCTGATGCGCATCGCAATCTCCACCGGTGGCGGCGACGCACCCGGACTCAATGCAGTAATTCGCGCCGCTGTGCTCACCGCCCTCGATCGCGGCTGGGACGTCCTCGGCATCAAGCGCGGCTACGCCGGCCTCCTCGGCGATGACGAAGTCATTGCGCTCAATCGCGAGAAGGTGAGCGGCATCGGCCACCTCGGCG
>JALYSW010000221.1 GCA_030854615.1 Gemmatimonadota bacterium | reverse complement strand
CGATCTGGGTCGGAACCGACGACGGACAGCTCTGGCGCACCTCCGACGATGGCCGTGCGTGGACGAACGTGACGCCGGCCGCAATCACCGCGTGGAGTCGCGTCACGACCGTCGAGGCATCGCACTCGAACGTGGGTGTCGCCTACGCAAGCGTCGACCGGCATCAGCTGCAGGACTTCGACCCGTACCTCTACCGCACGCGCGATGCGGGGAAGACGTGGCAGGCGATCACCAACGGCCTGCCCAGGGGCGAGTATGTGCACGTCATCAAGGAAGATCCCAAGTCGCCTGGCACGCTCGTGTGCGGCACGGAGCGCGGCGCGTACATCTCCATCGATGATGGCGACAGCTGGAGCCCGCTTCAGCTCAACCTCCCGGTTACCTCCGTGCGGGACTTCGAGATTTACGACAACGATTTGATCGTCGGCACGCACGGCCGAGGCATCTGGGTGATCGATGACATCGCCCCTCTGCGCCAGCGCGACTCGGTGCTTGCGACCGAGGATGTGCATCTGTTCAAGCCCGCCACGGTTGCGGCGGCGGCGCAGAGCGACGATGACGGAACACCGTGGCCGAAGGATGAGCCGTACACGGACACCCGCGTCGAAGGCGTCGTGCTCTACTACTGGTTGAAGGGTGCCGCGAGTGGACCGGTGACGATCGAGATCCTGAACGCGCACTCCGTAGTGGTCGCGACGATACCGGCGAAGATCAAGCCGCCCGCGCCCGATGCGCCGAAGGCCGATGGCATCAAGCGGATCTCGCCGATCTGGGAGCAGGCGCCGGTGGGTCCGCTGCCGGTGACGGCCGGGATGCATCGCGTCGTGTGGCCGACGATCGAGGGGGCCGGCGGTCCCTTTGCATCAGGAGACGAGAAGCTGCAGATACACACCGGCGCATTCACCGCTCGGCTGAACGTTGGCGGGAAGAGTTACACGCAACGCTTCGAGGTCACGCCGGAAGTCACGAGCGGTTAGCGCCCGGGAATGGCCGGGCGCGTCCGGTCGTACCATGCCGGCGCCAGCATTGCGAGCATGAACGTCGCGAGTACCGCGAACGCCACGGGATATCTCGCGTACGTCGACACGACGCCGAAGGCCACGGCGCCGATGCCGATCCCCGCATCGTAGGCGACGTTCCACACCGCGCTCACCGCGTCGTATCCTGACGGTGACACGCGCTCGAACATCAGCGACAGCGACGCGTTCTGCGTGATGCCGTAGCCGGTGCCGAAGAGCACCATCCCGATCATGATCGCCGGCGTCGTCGCGATGAAGACGAGCGCAAACATCCCGCACGTCGCCAGCAGCAATCCGGGAATGAGCAGCATCGCTGCGCCGTGTCGATCGCCGAGGTGCCCGGCCCACCATCGAGTGAACGTCGATGTCGCGGCCTGTACGAGCAGTGCCATCGCGACGACGTTCTCCGACGCGTGAACCGCCGCGAGCGGAATGAAGGTGACGACGACACCGGCGGCCATCGTCGTCGCGGAGAAGACGACCGCGGGGCGCGCGAGCGCGGGCATGCGGAAGCCGGCGAGCACACCAACAGGCGTTTCCTTCGCGGCCTCGAGTCCCGGTAGTCCCGGCACCGCGAGCAGCCCTGCGAGCGCGGCGAGCCCCGCAACGATGAAGACCGTCGGATAGCCGGCGTGCGCAGCGAGCCAGACGCCGAGGGGGAGGCCGAGGATCGAGGGGACGTTGGCGATCATGCCGTAGATCCCCAGTCCTTCGCCGCGCCGCTCTGGCGGGACTATCCGCGCGACGAGCGAACCGCCGACGACGACGATGATCGCGAGCCCGGCGCCGCGCACGAGACAGATCGCGAGAATCGCGGGCATCGTGTGCGCGAGCGGGAGCGCGAGGGCGGGGGCGCCGAGGAGGGCGAGGCCGGAGGCGAGGGTGCCACGGTATCCGAAGCGGGCGATGATGCGTGGGGACGCGATTTCGGTGGCGACGGTGGAGAGCATGAGCGCGCCGGTTGCGAGTCCGGCGCCGATTCCGGACGCGCCGATCGAGGTGGCGTACTGCGGGACGACGGAGAGGAGGAGGTAGAAGCAGATCATTGCGCCGAAGGTGGCGGCGCAAAGGAGCACCATCGGGCGGGTGAGGAGGGAGGGGCGGGGGATGGAGGCGCTTGACATGGGGCGAAGTTATTGGCAAAGTGGTAAAGACGACAGACCCACATCTACGCGATAATAGTTGACCACGCAACCGCTCGAGCTACTTATCAGCGTTTCACGCGGCGTCGAGGAAAAACTCGGACCGCAGATCGAGCGCCAGCTCCGCGAGGCTGTCCGCGGTGGGGAGCTGCGCCCGGGCGCGCTCCTTCCCTCCACGCGCGACCTCGCAATCCAGCTCGGCGTCTCCCGACCGATCGTCGTCGACGCGTACGCTCAGCTCGCCGCCGAAGGGTACATAACTCTGCGCTCAGGCGCTCGGCCCCGCGTCTCCACGGCGGCGCCGACTTCAGCGGTGCCGGGCGCGATCGTGCGGGCGAGAGCCGCTCCGCGCCACGAGCCGCGCGTGCGCTACGATTTCCTTCCCGCGATTCCCGATCTCTCGTCGTTCCCCCGCGCCGCGTGGCTCGCTGCTACGCGCGATGCGCTCGCGACGATGCGGGCTGTCGACCTCGGCTACCCGGAGCTGCACGGGTGTGAGGTGCTGCGTGTCGCACTCGCAGAGTATCTCGGACGGGTGCGCGGAGTGCGGTGCGACGCCGATCAGATCGTCATCACCAGCGGCTTTGCGCAATCGCGAGTGCTCGCATGTCGCGCGCTCGTCGCAATGGGGGCGACGCGACTCGCGGTTGAGGATCCGGGATACACCGAGTGGAACGCGATCGTCGCCGCAGGGCTCAAACTCGCGCCGATCGCCGTCGACGAAAGCGGGATGCGCACCGATGCGCTCGAGCGCGCGAATGCGGACGCGGTGCTCGTCACGCCCGCTCATCAAATTCCGACTGGCGTCGTGATGAGCGGTGCCCGTCGCACCGCGCTGCTCGCGTGGCTACGCGCGAGGGATGTGGTAGCGATCGAGGATGACTACGACGCCGAGTTTCGATATGATCGCGCGCCGGTGGGGGCGTTGCAGTCGCTGGAGCCGGAGCGTGTGGTGTACTGCGGCACTGCGTGCACGATGCTCGCATCGGCGCTCCGCATCGGATGGATGGTCGTGCCTCGGCACATGCTCGCGGCGGTACAGAGGGAGCAGCGGCTCGCGGACAATGGCGTATCGCGCATCGAGCAGCACGCGCTCGCCACGCTCTTCGCTAAAGGGGAGATCGACAGGCATCTGCGTCGCATGCGCCTGCGCTATCGCGCGCGGCGCGAGGCGCTCATCGATGCGCTGGCGGTCGAGATGCCGGGGGCGACGGTAAAGGGAATTGCTGCGGGGTTGCACGCGACGGTGGAGCTGAGCGCGGACGACGATGAGCGCGCGATTCTCGAGGAGGCTCGGCGTCGCGGCATCGCGCTGGAAGTCCTCGCGCAGCATCGGCTCGTCCCGCGCACCGCGAATGCCACGCTGCTGCTTGGCTACGCGCGCATGCCGGAGCAGATCATGCGCGACGCCGTGCGCGAGCTTCGCGACGCGATTCGTTCGGCGCGCAGTATCGCGGCGAGCAGGATCGGCTAGACCTTAGCGGCGATCAGGAGCGCCGTGAAGATGATCGATCCGAGCGACGCGAACGCGAGCACGAGGATCGCAACGACGCGAGAGACGATCGTGAAGCCGATCGGATGCGAGATGCTGATCGCGTACTGGCCGTAGTCGACGGAAGGGTCGATGCGGACGATCCGAAGCACATACGCGCCGCCGGAGGGCAATTCGAAGGTGAGCAGCTGCATGCGCGAGCGCGTCATCGAGTTGACGTAGATCTGCGAGCGGGAAAAGAAAAGTCGGACGGCATACGGAGGCTCGACTCGTGAGAGCGTAAAGCTGAGATCCAACGGAAGCGACTTGGTGATGCTTGCTCCGCGTTGAGCGTGGAGCGGCGCCTCGAAGTTCAGGACGTAAGCGCCGGCGGAATCGAAGATGATCTGCTGTTCCGCGCGAATCGACACGGTTGCGACGACGGAAGCGCGAGTGCTGCGGATGAGACTCAGGATTGTCTTGACCAACAGCCATACCGCGACCACCGCGGCGGGAAGGGAGATGAACAGCCAGAGCCGACTCACCAGCGGAACCTCGCGAAAGTGACGTTATTTGGCGGAGACAGTACTTTTTAATAGTAGGAGCGCGGGCGTCGGGCGACTTGAGGAAGCCCAATCGGGACACTAGCTTACGCTCTCTTCTGGCCAGGTAGCTCAGTTGGTAGAGCAGCGGACTGAAAATCCGCGTGTCGGGGGTTCAATTCCCTCCCTGGCCACTCAAGCA
>JALYSW010000219.1 GCA_030854615.1 Gemmatimonadota bacterium | reverse complement strand
TCTCCGGCCCGTCTTCATTCTCACCTTCTCTCGCATCGCGCAGATCGCGCAGATCGCGCAAATCGCGCGACACGAGTCAACTCATCACGGTGTGCCGACGATCGCGAAGATCCCCGTGCTCGTGACCTGACCGTACGTGATGTGGCTGGTTGTGTTCACACTGCTGGCAATCGTGGGCTGCCAGCTTCCTCCGACGTATTGGTACAGCCGCAGCGAGCTTTCCGAGATCCCCGAGGGGAGCGTCGACGGATCGTAACCGAGTCCGAGCTCTGCGTTCGTGCCGAAGGTGACGACTGGCGAGATCACATTCGCCAGGCCGACGAGTCCGGCCGGCGCCGATGGAGCGGGCACCTGCCACACGAAGAACGTCGTCGAGGAGTGAAGCGCGCCTTCGGGAATGTAGAGCGAGAGATGGCACGCGTCGACGCAGAGCGAGCCGCCGGCCGCGCCGATCGTCTGGCTGAAGCCGATGGTGATGCTTACCGTCGCCGTCCCCTTCGCGCCCTTGGAATCGGTTGCGGTGAGGGTGATCGTGTGCGGTCCCGTTGCCAGCGTCGCGAGCGAGAACGACGTACCCGTTCCGATCTGGGTACCGGAGACGTTGTCCGTCCACACGAGAGACGCGCCGGTGAGCGCGCCATCCTCCGGATCCGAACCCGAACCTGCGAAGGAAACCGACGAGCCCTGTGCGAGCACTGCGCCCGTCGTCGGGGCCGTGATGGTTGCCGTTGGCGCCTGATTCTGCGCCGGCGCGGTGATGTGGATCGTCACCGAAGCGGTTCCCGTCTGTCCCTTGCTGTCGACCGCCGTGAGCGTGATGACGTGCGTGCCCACAGAGAGATTCGTGCGCGAGAATGTCGCGCCCGTCGTGAGCGGGCCATCGACGCTGCTCGACCAGCGGAGCGCCGAGCCGGTGACTGCGCCGTCTTCGGGGTCGTGGCCGGAGCCGGAGAAGCTGACCGATGCGCCCTGTACGAACGTCGCTCCGTTCGCGGGAAGGGTGATCGTTGCGGTCGGAGGCTGGTCGACCGCGACACCGGCGATGATTACCGTAACGCTCGCCGTGCCCGTCGCGCCCTTGCTATCGGTGGCCGTCAGCGTGATCACGTGCGTGCCCACGACGAGGTTCGTAACCGAGAACGACGTGCCGGTTCCGATCTGGGTTCCGGAGACGTTGTCGGTCCAGACGAGCGAGGCGCCGGTGAGCGCGCCGTCCTCCGGATCGGTGCCGGTGCCCGCGAAGCCCGCGCTCGCGCCTTGCGCAAACGATGCGTTGTTCGCGGGTGCGGTGATCTTGGCGACCGGCTGCTGGTTGAACGGCGGTGGCGCATTCGCCTCGGCCGACACGAGCGACTGCGAGAAGGTGCGTGAGGCGCCCGGCGCGATCGTGATCGCTGTCGCCTGGGTTGCTCCCCAGTAGTAGAGCACTGCGTTGTCGTCGGTGCCGCCCGGGCTCGAGACATCTTCCGAGGTCGGCGTATAGAAGAACGCCGTTCCTCTGGACTTCGGCCATGACGCATTGTCGATCACGTCGGGCGGCGTCGGAACCGGCGTGATCGTGGTCGGTCCCGTCACCGTTCCGAACACGCTGAACAGCGGAGAAGGGGTGTTGTTGTTATTGTCCTGAATGCGATAGAACGCGAAGGACGGTGGGGCGTAGCTCATCTCCGTCAGGATCGGCGGCGCGTTCGGGCTGAACTGCTGGAAGGTCGGGCCGTCGTCCTCGCCGATCTGCACGTCCCACAGATAGCGAAGCCCAATCGACACGGGAGCAGTGCCGGTGTTTGTAATGGTGGTCGTCACTTCGACCGTTGCCGTCTCGAAGGTCGAGCCGTGCGCCGCGACGACCTGTACGATCTTCAGAGCATCGGGGACCGACGGACTGGAGGTCGTGAACGTCGTCTGGAAGCCCGACGTGCCGATGGGCGTGACTGCCGCCGTGACGCCGGGGATCGTCGGGCCGAGCGGGACGAGATGCGGGGCGGAGCCGAGTCCGAGCTCGACGTAGTCGGTGCCGGTGGTGTACGAGTGGATCGTGTTGAACGACGTACGCGGAGAACCATCCCCATAGAGCACGTTCTTTGGTGAGCCGGTGGAGATCGTCACCGGGTGGTTCGGGCCCGTCATGATCGTATACTGTCCGATTCCGGGTGCTGCAGCATCGGTGACGAATACCTGATAAAAGTCGCTTCCCGCCTGCGAGACGCCGCCGACGCTCGCGCGCAGACGCTGCGCCTTCGCCGTGTGCGGATTCGTTCCGTTGTCGGACGACGTGGTTCCCGTGCAGGCCGCGAGCGCGACGAGCAGCGCGACTGCGGCGCGGGTGTATAGCGTGCGGTGCATCTTTGATCTCCGTTCCGATGTGTGCTTGCGAGTGTGGAGCACCCAATAGCTAGAGCGAATTCCAGACGGCGAAGCGGTCATGGCTGTCCGAAATTTGTCGCCCGAAGCGACAATTGCCTCCAGAATGTCTCAGTCCGTGGTCGGAGGCGCAAGATGAATTTCCACCCACTACAGTTCCGATGCCGTTGGCTGTATCACAACTTTCCAGGTGCGGACTCGCTCCCGACACGACGGCTGCCGCGGGACAGCTCCTCGTTCACCGGATTCGTATCGTGAAGTGCCTAAAGCTCGGCCGCACGGGGCTCGACGTTTCCCGTATCTGCCTCGGATGCATGACTTATGGCATCCCCGAGCGTGGCAACCACCCGTGGACCCTAAACGAAGAGAAGTCGCGCCCGCTCATCCGCCGCGCGCTCGAGCTGGGGATCAACTTCTTCGATACCGCGAACGTCTACTCCGACGGCACCAGCGAGGAGATCCTCGGCCGCGCCATCCGTGACTTCTCCGCGCGCGACGAGGTCGTGATCGCGACGAAGGTGCACGGCCGCATGCGCCCGGGGCCGAACGGTGCGGGACTCTCGCGGCGCGCCATCATGAGCGAGATCGACAACAGCCTCCGTCGTCTGGCCATGGACTACGTCGATCTCTACCAGATCCATCGCTGGGATGACGCGACGCCGATCGAGGAGACGCTCGAGGCCTTGCACGATATCGTGAAGGCGGGGAAGGCGCGCTACATCGGTGCGTCGTCGATGTTCGCCTGGCAATTCGCGACGGCGCTCAACCTGCAGAAGCAGCACGGCTGGTCGCGCTTCGTCACGACGCGGAACTACTCCAATCTCATCTACCGCGAGGAAGAGCGCGAAATGATGCCGCTGTGCGAGGCCGAGCGTGTGGGCGTGATTCCGTGGAGCCCTCTCGCTCGCGGGCGTCTCACCCGCGACTGGGATGAGAGCAGCTATCGCAAGGAGACAGACGAGAGCCATCTCGAGGACGCGGTCGCATCGCTCGATGTGCATCTCACTTCGGAGGAGATCGAATTCCTGGAAGAGCCGTACGTTCCCCACGCGGTGACCGGCTTCGCGTGAGCGTCGCGCTCGCACGTGCCAGTGCGTTTTGCGGCGCCTGTGTAGCGCTCACGCTCACGCTCGCGCCGCAGGCGCTCCGCGCGCAGAGCGCACCTGCGGCTACGATGGCATTGCAGCGGCTCACGGTTCTCGACGCGAAGAAGATCGCATCCGTGGCGCGCGGCGACGCGGTCTCCATCACGCTGGACACGCCCGAAAAGACCGAGATCGCGATGCTCGGCGTCGTTCGCGTCGACGTTCCCCGTGCGTTCTATCTCGACAGGGTACGACAGCTCACCGGCTTTCTATCTTCCGGATCGAAGTCTCTCTCCGGGATTTTCAGCGAGCCCGCCAGCCTCGAGGATGTGGCGACGCTCGCACTTGATCCATCCGATGCGAAGACGCTGGAGAAGTGTCGGCCGCTCTCGTGCGACATGAAGCTGTCGGCGAGCGAGATGGAGAAGTTCCGCACGACGCTCGCGAAGTCGCGCGCTCCCGCACCGCTCGCCGACTCACTGATGCGCGAATGGCTCGTGGCCTACGTCAACGCCTATCGCGCCGATAGCTCCGAGGAGACCGTCGTCTATGACGATACGAAACGTCCGGTGAAAAGCAGCGATGCCTTCCGCGCGCTTCTCGCCGAGCCAGCGGTCGCGGGGATGAACGGCGAGCCTTTCGCCGCGATGCTCTCCTCGCCGCGAAGCGCACGCCCCTCCGATATGGCGTCGCGGATCTCGTGGGAAATCAACCGCGTGCCAGGGCTCAAGCCGACACTCGAAGTCGTGGAGCGATCGATGTACTCGCCGGCGGCGCATCCCGGCGAGAGCTTCCTCACCGGCAAAATGCTCTACGCCTCGCACTACTTCGAATCGCAGCTGGATTTCCTCACGGTCACCGATGCACCGGCGGCGACCGGGAAGAGCGCGATGTATCTCGTCGTCCTTCGTCGCTCGAAGTTCGACGACCTGCCGAGCGGCGGGTTGTTCAACATCCGCGGCAAGGCCGTGAAGAAGCTTCGCGATGCGTTGCGCACCACGCTCGCCGCCACTCGCGCGGAGCTCGAGCAGGCGTACGGCGAGCAGACGGCCGTGCCGCCGAACGCACCGTGACGTGCGCGGCGCTCACTCGATGGATGTGCGCAGCGATTCTCTTCACCGTCGCCCTCGCGCCAACGTCCGCGCGCGCACAGCACACGACGCATCCGCGCGTCGATTCGACTGCGGGATCGCCGCCACCGATGGCACCCATGCCCGGCATGTCGGCGCCGCACGACACCGCTGCGCGACCCCACGACGCCGACGACGAGATGGCAGAACGCATGGCCGGCGTGCTCGGCATCCCGCACACCTGGCTCGGCTCCGGAACGAGCTGGCAGCCCGAGGCCGCACCACACTACGGGTGGCACTTCGTGCGTGGAAGCTGGACGCTCATGATCCACGGCGTCGCCTACGCCGAGTACGACGATCAGCTCGGACCGCGCTGCGACGATCAGCTCGGGTCGATCAACTGGGGGATGTTCATGGCGATGCACTCGCCCTGGGGCGGGATGCTCCACCTCCACGGGATGCTCAGTGCCGAGCCCGCGACGATCGGGTCGGAGGGATACCCGCTCCTGCTACAATCGGGGGAGAGCTATCACGGCGAGACGCTGCACGATCGCCAGCACCCGCACGATCTCTTCATGGAGGTTGCCGCGATCTACGAGCATCCGGTCGCACGGAATCTCGCGCTCTCGCTCTACGTCGCGCCGGTTGGTGAGCCCGCCATCGGACCGGTCGCCTTTCCGCATCGCTCCTCTGCCGCGAGTGATCCGCTCGCTCCGCTCGGCCACCACTGGCAGGACGCGACGCACATCACCTTCGGGGGTCCTCACCCTCGGCGTGTTCAGCCGCACGTGGAAGCTCGAGGGCTCGATCTTCAACGGACGTGAACCGGACGAGCATCGCACGAACATCGAGACCGGGAAGCTGGACTCGTACGCCGCGCGATTCTTCTACAATCCGGACACGAGCTGGAGTTACAGCGCATCGGCCGCGTACATCGCGAGCCCGGAGGTGCTGCACCCGGATGAGTCGCTGCATCGCTACTCCGCTTCGATCATGAACACGAGGCTCCTGGGCGAGCGCGGCGAGTGGAGCACCACGCTCATCTACGGCGCGAACGCGGTCGAGGGCGCGGCGCTCGCGAACAGTGCGCTGATCGAGAGCGACTTCAGCATCGACGCGATCGATACCTTCTTCGGGCGCGCCGAGCTCGTGCAGAAGAGTGCGCAGGATCTCGTGGTCGCCGACCAGTCCGAGTCCCGTCGCTATGACATCGGCGCGCTCACGCTCGGCTACAGCCGCGAGATCATGCGCGCACGCGGCCTCACGCTCGGCGTGTCGATCCTCGGCACGCTCAACGCCGTGCCGACGTCACTCGAGAGCACGTACGGTACCCGCTTTCCGAAGGGATACGCTGTTTTCCTGCGTCTCCGCCCCGATCGCATGCACACGAGACACGTGATGGCGGGGATGTAGCTCCCCGTCGCACGAGCGATTTGCGGGATCTGGAGGGAAACACCGCGGCGCGGTGCGCCGTAGGGTGGGGACGCCTCTCTCCGGATCAAGCCCATTTTCCTCCTGCTCCCACTATTCATCGCGCTCCAGGGCGGTGTCGTCCCGGCCGGTCGCCCCGATACGGGCCTCACGTCGCGAGACAGCGCGCAGCAGCGCAGCGCCGAGGACTCGACTCGCTTCGCGCACTGGCGCGCCGAACGGAGCGTCGCGCTCACGCCGGAGCTCGAGGCGAGCGCGTATCGCGATCCCGTTGCCCGCGAGACGATCCTGCACGCGCGGCGCGCACGGCTGCAGCAGGACTCCTCGCTCCTCGCGTACGACGCGATGTCGCACGAGCGGCTCACTGTCGGTCTCGGGATCGGGAAGGTCGGTCTCGAAAAGCTCTTTCTGCGGAACGAGATGGCGTCGCGCGTGCGGTGGCAGCGCGGGAAGGGGGCGGTGGTCGACGTCGTCGGCGCGCGATCCGCGTTCCCGATGGTCGCCCCTGGCGTCCATGTCATGACCGACATGCTCGACATGGATGCGGTTCCGTACTATCCCGGACGCGAGAGCCTTCTGCGGTTCATCGGCGGCGAGCACGGCACCAGATCCTCGAACGATGACGTGCTCGTGAATCCACTGGCGTCAGGCGCCGAGGCGTACTACCGCTTTCAGAGCGGCGACTCGGTCTCCTTTCTTCTTCCGGACGGCACGCGCGGCCGGCTGCGCGAGGTGAAGGTCGAGGCGCGGCAGCCGCGCTTCGACCTGATCGTCGGATCGCTCTGGTTCGATGTGAAGAGCGCGCAGCTCGTGCGCGCCGTGTATCGCCCATCGATGCCGCTCGACATCGTGAAATTCGTCGAGGCGACGGAGAAGGACCCCTTCGAGGATGTGCCGACGGCCGTGAAGCCGATGATCTTCCCGATGTCGCTCGACATCACCTCGCTCACGATCGAGTACGATCTGCACGAACAGCGCTGGTGGCTTCCGCGACTCGAAACCGTGGAAGGGCGGATGCGCGTCGGCTTCATGCGCGCTCCGTTCTCCGTCGAGCAGAGTTATCGCTACGCGAGCGTCAATGGCACCGACTCGCTCCCGCCGATCTTCCTCTCGTCTGCAGACTCCGCAACGTCGGCAGCGCACGACTCGACGCGGCGTATGCGCGAGGAGGCTCGGCGCAAGGCTATCGCGGACACCGTCGGGATGACTCGCGCGGAGCGCCGGGAGGCGCGTGCCCGGATGCGCGCGGAAGGCGCGGACGAGGGGATGCTCCGCTGTGCAAAGGGCGACACCGTTACGCATCGCTCGATCCGCTACGATCGCGCGCTTCCCATCCTCGTTCGCATTCCGTGCGACACGGCGAGTCTCACGCACTCGAAGGAATTCTCGCCCTCGATCTACGATCCCGGCGATCAGCTCTTCGGGACGAAGGATCGCGAGGAGCTACAGAACTCGCTGGGCTTCGGGTTGCAGCCCGGATGGGCGCCGCAACCGGCGACGATTCACTACGGAGTCGACCGCGGCATGCTGCGCTACAATCGCGTCGAGGCGCTGTCCGCCGGCATCCTGGTCGAGAGCACGCTTGGCAGCGGCTACACCGCGAACGCCTCGGCACGCATCGGCCTCGCCGACTGGCAGCCAAACGTCGAGGCGCACCTGCTGCGCGGTAACGGCGACCGCGCGTACTCGCTGGGCGCGTACCGCCGGCTGAATTCCGCGAACGACTGGGGCGATCCGCTCAGCGTCGGCGCGTCGGTCTCGTCACTGCTCTGGGCGCACGACGAGGGGTTTTATTTTCGAAGCGCCGGAGCCGAGCTCGTATCGACGTCGCCGCGCAACGGCGCCTTTACCTGGCGGCTGTTCGCCGAGCGCCAGGGCGATGCCGAGAAGCACACGAATCTCTCGCTCTGGCATCTGCTCGGCGGCGCGGGATTCAATCCGAATATTCGCACCGCAGATGCGACGGCGTTCGGAATCGGGGCGCGGTATCACGCGTCGTTCGGCCTCGATCCGCAGGGGCTGCGCGCGGTCGTCGATCTGCGCGGCGAGGGGGCGACGGGCACCTTCGACTACGCGCGCGCGTCTGCCGAGGCCACGGCCACCCACGCGCTGGGCGCGATGCTCGACGGCGCGCTGACGGCGAGCGTCGGCAGCTCGGTGGGATCGATCCCGATCCAACGTGCATGGTTCCTCGGCGGCGTGGCGACGGTGCGTGGGCAGGAGGCCGGGACGCAGGCGGGCGACGCGTATTGGCTCGGCCGCGCAGAGATCGGGCGCACCTTCGCCGGCGTTCGCCCGACTATCTTCTACGACATCGGTTGGGCCGGCGCGCGCGGCGAATTCGGGAAGTCGCTGCGCCCGATCTCCGGCGCAGGGATTGGTGCGTCCGTGCTCGATGGTCTCTTCCGTTTCGATGTCGCGCATGGGATCAATCCGATTCACGCATTGCGTGCAGACCTGTACACTTCGGCGCGATTCTAGCGACTGTAGCCTCATACGAGACGTTGGCGAGCGCTGCAATGACATACATTTTCCGGGTAATGCCCACCGCATGTCGATGAGCGCGCGCATTGTGCTGTCCCGAGGCGCACAGTGATGAAGGCTGTCGTCATCACGGCGCCGGGCGGCGTGGACGTGCTCGATCTCCGCGACGTCGCGCGCCCGGCTCCATCGTACGGGCAGGTGCTCGTGCGCGTGCACGCGACCGCGCTCAATCGCGCAGACGTCATGCAGCGGGAAGGACGCTATCCGCCGCCCCCCGATGCGCCGAAGGACATTCCGGGAATGGAGCTCGCCGGAGAGATCGCCGAGCTCGGGGCCGGTGTGACGCGCTGGAGATTGGGGCAGCGGGTCTTCGGCATCGTGGGCGGAGGTGCGTACGCCGAGTATGTCGTCACGCACGAGCGGCTGCTCGCGGCGATCCCGGATTCCATCAGCTTCACCGACGCCGCCGCGATACCGGAAGCGTTCATCACGGCTCACGACGCGCTCGTGACGCAGGCATCGCTCCGCGCATCGGAGTCGGTGCTCATCCACGCGGTGGCGAGCGGCGTCGGGCTCGCCGCCGTGCAGCTCGTGCGAGTACTGGGTGCGATCCCGTTCGGCACCGCGCGCGGCGAGGGGAAGATCGCGCGCGCGAAGGAGCTCGGTCTCGAGGACGGATGGGCGGCCACGGGCGACATGAGCGAGCTCGCCGCCCATGCGAAGCAGTGGAGCGGCGGACGCGGGATGAACGTGGTGCTCGATCTCGTCGGCGGCGCGTACTTTCCCGCGAGCATCGAGGTCATGGCGCCGCTCGGCCGGCTGATGGTCATCGGCACGCTCGCCGGCAGCGTCGCCCAGATCCCGCTGGGCCGCGTGCTCGCCTCGCGGATCACGATTCGCGGGACGATGCTGCGCGGCCGCGCGCTCGAGGAAAAGATCGCGGCGACGCGCGCGTTCGAGGAGCAGATCGTACCGCTCTTCGGGCGCGGAGTGCTGCGCGCGGTAGTCGACCGCGAGTATCCGCTCGCCGAAGTGCGCGCGGCCCACACGAGGCTCGAGTCGAACGACACGGTGGGGAAGATCGTCCTCCGCGTCACGTGAGCGTCGCGCGCGTCTCGGTCGTCGCCGGCGCAATCGTCGCGCTCGCGGCGGCCGCGTGCACCGCGGCGATTCTTCCGGAGTATCGCGGACCGCGCAGCGACCACTTCGATGGACATCACTTCTTCAATGAGGAACCATTCGAGGAGCAGCAGCCCGCGGAGCTCACGCGCTGGCGGCTGACCCGGCATCGAAGCGCGTGGCCCGACAGCGCGGCAATCCCCGCGCCGGCGCCGCCGGAAAGAGTGAGTGGCGGGGCGATGCGCGTGACGATGGTGAATCACGCGACGGTGCTGCTGCAGCTCGACTCGCTCAATATCCTCACCGATCCCGTGTGGTCGACGCACGTCGGGCTGGAGGGCGAGATCGGCGTGCGGCGCCATCGCCCTCCGGGGATTCCCTTTGATTCGCTTCCACCGATCGACATCGTGCTGATCAGCCACGATCACTACGACCACATGGATCTCCCTACGCTGATGCGATTGCAGCGGCGCTTTCATCCGCGCATCATCACGGGGCTGGGAAATCCCGGCTACCTCGCATCGCAGGGAGTGCAGGGGGCCGAGCAGCTCGACTGGTGGCAGTCGCTGCCCCTCGGCGCCGGGGTGCGGGTGACGGCGGTGCCGGCGCGGCACTGGTCGGGGCGCACGCTCTCCGATCGCTACGAACGGCTCTGGGAAGGATTCGTGATCGAGGGTGCGCGCGATACGGTCTACTTTGCCGGCGACACGGGGTGGGGGCGCATGTTCGCCGAGCTGCACGCGCGGTGGAGCCGCTTCACGCTGGCGCTGCTCCCCATCGCGCCGTTCAGGCCGCGGTGGTATATGGCGCGCAAGCATCTCGATCCCGAAGATGCGCTGCGGGCGGCGATCGTGACGAGGAGTGCCACGATGGTTCCGATTCACTGGGGGACATTCGAGCTGGGCGATGACGGCGAGAGCGAGGCGGTCGATACGCTGCGCATCGCCGTGGCGGCGCTTCCCGCGCGCTGCCGCCCTCACCTCGTCATCTTGCGCAATGGAGAAGCGACGATCATCTCTCCACTCGACGACAATGATTCGTTGACTTTGTCAACTATTTGCCTGCACGCCCGGTGACGGACGCGACCCACGCACGCCCGGACCAGGAGCGTCGATGGCCGGACTGGCTCAAGCATCTCCGCCGCCGCACAACGACCGGGCGGTTCATCGCCGAGGTGGATGGACTGCGCTTCGTGGCGATCGCGCTGGTGGTACTCTTTCACGTGCATGACTACCTGACCACGAAGTTCCGGATCCCGGCGGGAAGCGCGGCGAACGAGGACCTCCTCGACCGCTTCGCCGCGACGGGGCATTACGGCGTCCACCTCTTCTTCATCATCAGCGGCTTCGTGCTCGCGCTTCCATTCGCGGCGCATCGCTTGGGCGGTCGTCCGCCGGTGAAGCTCCGTGCGTACTTCATCAGGCGGCTGACGCGACTCGAGCCTCCGTACATCATCGCGATGATCGGCCTCGCCGCTGCCCTCGCGGCGACGGGCGCCGCGCGCGCGCCGCTACTCCCCCACCTCCTCGCCAGCCTCGGCTACGTGCACAACATCGTGTACGGCGTGCCGAGCACGATCAACGTCGTCGCGTGGTCGCTCGAGATCGAAGTGCAGTTCTACATTCTCGCGCCGGCACTCGCGATCGTCTTTACGGTGGCGAACAAATGGGTGCGACGGGCGGTGATCGTCGTCGCGGCGGCCGCGGTCATCGCGGTGCAGGAGTGGCTTGCGCCGGCGGCGTGGGTGCCGCTGTCGGTCGTCGGCTTTCTACAATTCTTCCTGTGCGGCTTTCTGATCGCCGATCTCTACGTGACGGATTGGAAGGGAAAGCCCGAGCGCACGCTCGCGTGGGATGCGGTGTCGCTGGCCGGCTGGCCGCTGCTCGCGTGGCTCTGGATGCGGGACGTGCAGTACCCCGCGGTGTTCATCGCGATCGCCTTCATGCTCTTCTGCGCGGCCTTTCGCGGTACGATCACCTCGCGCGTGCTCGGCACCCCGGTGATCGCGACGATTGGCGGCATGTGCTACTCGATCTATCTGCTGCACTTTCCGCTGATCTCGATCATCGGGCGGCACACGCTGCAAATCGCGTCGACGAGTGCGCAGTGGGTGCCCCTGCTGGTTCAGTGCGCGATCATCGTGCCGCCGGTGCTTCTCGTGTGCGGCGTTTACTTCGCGCTGATCGAGCGTCCGTGCATGGAGCGCGATTGGCCGCAGAAGCTCGCGGCGCGGCTGCGCGGGAGAGCGACGGCGGCATGAGCGCGAGCAGCGTGGAGCCGAATCCACCCCCGCACCTCTCGCTCATCGTCCCTGTGTACAATGGGGCGGAGCGGCTGCCGTCGAGTCTCGAGGAGTTGCGTGCGTTTCTGCGTGCGCAGACGTACTCGTGGGAGCTGATCCTGGTGGACGACTGCAGTAATGCGGAAACGCGCGCGATTCTCGAGCACTTTGCGAGCGCGGTGCCGGAGGTGCGGCTCATCCGGAACGAGGAGAACCGCGGGAAGGGGAACGCGGTGACGCGCGGGATGCGTGCTGCCGTCGGAGAGTATCGCGTGTTCACCGATGCGGATCTCGCGTATCCCGCGACGGAGGTCGGGAAGATCCTCGCCGCGCTCGAGGGTGGCGCGGATGTGGCG
Organism: Gemmatimonadota bacterium; assembly: GCA_030854615.1. GTDB lineage: Bacteria > Gemmatimonadota > Gemmatimonadetes > Gemmatimonadales > Gemmatimonadaceae > FEN-1250. Next base: position 29,055 of record JALYSW010000219.1, on the reverse strand, counting down.
ATCGCGTGCCGGGTGCTCGCGGAGTCGCGTTACTTGATGAGCCCGACGTTCTTTTCGTATTTATACACGCGGCACGTGATGAGCCGGGTATTCAATGCGATGGTGCGGTGGACGCTGATTCCGCGTGTGCTCGACACGCAGGCCGGGCTCAAGGGGTTCACGGCGCACGCGGCGGAGATCGTCTTTCCGCGCATCACCATCCCGCGCTTCGGCTTCGATGTGGAGGCGTTGTTCATCGCGAAGAAGCACGATCTTTCGCTGGCGCAGACCGCGGTATTCTTTCGCTACGACGAGGAGCCGACGACGGTGCGATTTGCGGAAGATGTGATCCGCATGATTCGCGATCTCGTGCACATCCGCCGTAACGACTGGCGTGGCCGCTACGCCTGATCGTCCGCGGCTGATCATCAATGCCGACGACTTCGGATTCTCGGAGGGGGTGACCCGCGGGATCGTCGAGGCGTTCGCGGCGGGGAGCGTGACCTCGACGTCGATCATGGCGAATGGGGTGGATTGGGAGAACGCGGTGCGGTTGGCGCGCGCGAATCCGAAGCTCGGGGTGGGCGTGCATTTGAATCTCGTGCAAGGGCGACCGCTGCTGCGGGTGCCATCGCTCACCGACGCAGCTACCGGCGAGCTCCATTCGCTGGGTGCGCTCGCACGGCGCGCGTGGGCGGGGCGCGTCGATGCGGGAGAGCTCGAGGCGGAGACGCGCGCGCAGATCGAGCGCGTGCGCGGCGCGGGGATAGCGGTGACGCATCTCGACAGTCACCGACATTCGCACCTTTTGGCGGGGATCTGGCCGATCGTGTCCCGCGTGACGCGCGACGCCGGCATTCGGGTGATTCGCATCCCGCGTGAGCCGTTCGGAATCAACGCGCTCGACGCGGCCGCGACGCCGCGCAAGCTCGTGCTCGCGATGACGCTGCGCCTGGCGCACGCGTTGCCACTCCCTTCACCGCTGAAAACGACGGACCACTTTCGCGGCATCTCGCTCCAGGGTGGCACCCACTTCGCGAGCCGGCTGCGTCGCACGCTCGACACCCTCGAGCCCGGGAGCACGGAGCTCATGGTGCACCCGGGGCACGTCGACGCCTCGCTCGCCGCGCAGGATCCCTACACCGCGCCCCGCGAGATCGAGCTGGCCGAGCTGCTGTCAGCCGGCGTGCGGGAGCGCCTCTCGCGCGGCGACATCGAGCTCACGGGCTTCGCCGCGCTCTGACGGGCGGTACGCCAGCAGCTCCCACATCATCGTGAGCCACGCAAAGGTGCAGGGAATCGTCTTCAGCCTGTAGTGCACGAAGAAGTCTCGCTGCCAGCTCTTCGGCGTGATGTCGGTCGACGAGATAGAGACGACCAGAATCGTCAGCACCATCACCGTCGTGTGCCACCAGCTCCTCGGCGTACTCACGAACCAGATCACGATCCCCGTCACCGCAATCACGAACGATGGCGACTCCGACTGGTGATTGAAGATCACCATGTAGACCAGCAGGGCTGCGAGGAAGCGCACTCGAAACGCCGCGTACTCCCAGTTGCGCCATTTCGCGAGCGGCGACATCAGCAGCAGCGTCCCCGCGAGCTGCACGGGCCAGTTCGGCCAATCGACGCCGAAGATGAGCCGTAGCTGCTGCATCACACCGCCATACAAGCCACCACCACCGCCGCCGCCCACCGAAAGCGCATCCGCCGCCTCGACCGCGCGCCATGACTGATACTGCGCCGCGAGCCCCGCCGGCGAGACGACGAGAAGCGGAATCGCGAGCACGAGTACGAGCGCCAGCGTCATCGCGAGCGCGAAACGAAAACGCTTCGGATAGAAGATCGCGAGCGCGAGCGCGGCGAGCGGAAAGATCTTGACCGCCGCCCCCACCGCGATCGCGAAGGCGGCGCCGAGCGGCCTGCGCTGCTCGAACGCGAGAAAGGCGAGGATGACGAGCGCCGTCACCAGCGAGTTGCTCTGTGACCGCTGCATCGAGCGCAGCATCTCCAGATAGATTAGCGCGAGGGCGACCGCCGCCTGCCGGCTCGGCAGCAGCTTCTCCACCGCGACGAAGAGGAGCAGCGCGTTCAACGCATCCCAGAGCGCGAGCGAGAGCGCGAAGGGGATCAGCGCGAACGGCGCGAAGAGCACCGCGAAGCTCGGACTGTACTTGTAGAGATCCGTGTGATGCAGCGGCTGCGCAGCGTACATGTCGTTGCCCGCCGCCAGATTCAGAAACGACCACCGGAAGATCAGAAAGTTGTTGTCCGGCCCGCGATGCCCGTACGCCTTGCCGACGGCGACGATCACGATCGTCAGCACGTACAGCGCGAGCAGCCAGCTTCGCGGCGAGATGCGGTTGATTCGCATGCGGAAGTCTCGCCATCGCCCACGCGCCGCGGTAGCCCACCCGTTGACGCACTACCGGTAACCGGCCACTCTTCCTCATGCGACGAGAACACCATCTCCCCGTTTCACGCACCGCGCGCTACTTCACCGTCGGCGAGCCGGGTGTCTCCATCCGGGAGCTCTGGTTCGTCTGCCACGGTTACGGGCAGCTCGCCGGCCGATTCATCCGTCACTTCGAGTCGCTCGAGTCCCCGCACCGGCTGATCGTCGCCCCCGAGGCGCTCTCGCGCTTCTACGTCGATGTTCCGGGGAAGACACACGCCGACACGCACGTTGGCGCGAGCTGGATGACCCGTGAAGATCGCCTCAGCGACATCGAGGACTACGTCGAGTATCTCGACGCGCTCCATGCGAACGTGACGTCGCAACTGGCTGGAGCGCAGCCGCACTTCACGGTGCTCGGCTTCTCCCAGGGCGTCGCCACCGCGTCGCGATGGCTCGAGCGTACGAAGGTTCACGTCGACCGCGCGATCCTGTGGGGCGGGCTCATGCCGACGGACATCGATCTCGTCGCGTCGCCTGCGTTGCGCGCGGCGCGTATCACCGTCGTCGCGGGCACTGCGGACGAGCACGCGACTTCGGAGATGCTCGCGGCGCAGAAGACGCGCCTGGCCGCGAGTGGCGTCTCATTCGAGCACGTGAGCTTCAACGGCAGCCACCGTATCGACCGCGAAGTGCTGACCCGTCTCGCCTCGGAAGAAGCGCCGGCGCTGTAGACGCGACCGCAGTACAACGAGCCGCAGCTACTTTATTAGTACGGCGCCCGTCGCGACATCCGTGACGATGGCGCGCGTGCCGGCGGCGTTGAACGCTATTCGGACCGGACCGAGCCCCGGCTCCAGCGAGCTCACCACGTGGCGGCTTGTGGCATCGACAATCGCGAGAATGCCGCCGATGTCTCGCGCCACGTAAAACTGCTTTCCGTCCGGGGTGATCTTCAGTCCAACGGCATTCTCGGTTCCGTCGACCGACTGGAGATGCGCTAGGCTCGGGAGCGAGAACAGCTGCAGCCCCGCATCGGTCTCCGTGGCGACCCACAGCTCGTGACCATCCTGTGTTACGGCAAGGTCCTGAAGCGGACCACCGACCCAGATGCGACGCAGGACTGAATCGATACCGGTGTCGATCTCGTAGACGTATTGATTCGCAGTGACGTACAGTCTGTTCCTCGGGGAGTCGAGTACCAGCCCATTGGCGAACCATCCGACGACCATCGTGTCGAGGAGCTGGTGCGTCCGCGCGTCGAAGTCGTACAGCGTGGACGCCGAATCCTCCTCGATGCCGGAGGTCGTGACGTACAGGTTCTGTCATTCGGTGAGACGAGAACGCGAAGCGGGCTCTCGGATACGGTGAGATCTCCCGTTTTTGTGCCGGATGGCAGGTCGACGATCGCAACACTCGTGCTGAAGATGCGTGCAACGTACGCCGTTCGACTGTCGGACGTGATTGCAACATCGATGGGATGCGGACCTACGTTGATCCTGGGTCCGAGCACAAATTCCGAATCGCGTCCGACGACGATGTCCGATGAGTCCAGGAGGGCGATGACCACCGTTCCATCATTCGCGATCGCGACTCCATGCGGACTTCCCACGAGCAGTGCCGTGTCGGCTATGCTGCCGACGGGATGCGTCGTCGCTATCTGCGGCGTGGTCTCCGTCGACGACGAACAGCCGGCCGCAAGAATGATCGCGAGCACGCAGGCGCAGGAACATTGCTGCCGGCTGAGAACTCTCATGTCGCCTGCTTCGGTGTGGGAGAGATAACGTCTAGCCCGTTCTCGTTCCCCGCAAGTGGACCAGCACCGCGCGCGGGCTAATGCTCGAGGATCACGTACTTCGCGTCGTCAGACGACATCTTCTTCAGCCACGCCAGCAGCTCATCGTACTTCGTTGCCGGTTGCACGCCAACGGCGCCCGTCATGCGACGAGAGATGTGCAGCTCCTGCCCCTTTTGCGTGTACTCCGACGCGTAGCTGCCGAACACACTCGTGGCCGTGTCGCTGGCCGGAAGCTTCGCCTTCCACCCCGCCGGGAGTGTCAGCGTGAGATCCTCGAACTCCGTGCGCGGCCCCCATACTTTCCTCGCATCGATCGGTAGCTTCCGCGCGCCGCGGGCCTCGAGCGATGAGACATAGTTCGGCACCGCGAAGTTCTTGATCGGAATCGTGAGAATCTCCGTACCCCCCGCGTTGGACGCCGCCTTGCCGTGGCGAATCAGCACCGAGATCTTCGGCTCGGCAGCGAGATCGCGGCCGTCGAATAGCTGCAGGCTATCGCCGGCCGACCCCTCGAAGATCGAGTTTGCGATCGCGAGCGTGGTGCGCGCACGCGCTGTGGAGTCGGGCTTCGTCGACCTAGACATCGAGCCCCGCATCGCGTACTGCTGCGCGCCCGATGCGCTCCACGTCCACTTTCCGCCGAACAATCCGTCGGGCGTCAACGCGCCCTTGATGTGCACCTCGGCGACATTCGACGCAGCCGGGTCCGTCGGGAAGGTGATCTCTTCGCTCTTCCCGTCCGGATGCACGACCAGCCCGAACGATCCCTGCTCCTGAGGCGGCAGTGAGCCGTACGGAACGATGTCCGCAGTGAGGTCGACGTACGTCCGCTTCCCATCGCGAGCCACCGCCGCGATCATGTGATTGAACTGGTGTCCGCTCGGTAGCGCACGATCGACCGCGCCGTAACTGCTCAGCAGCACGGGATAGGCGGTGACTCCCATCCTGTTCATCATCGCGACGAAGAAGGTCGCCTTGTCCTTGCAGTCGCCGTAGTTGTTCGCGAACACCTCGGCTGGCGGATGCGGCTGGAAGCCGGCGATGCCGAGCGAGAGGGAGACGTAGCGGAAGTCCTGCGCGACCCAGCGATGCACGGCACGAATAGAGTCGTCGAGCGTCTTCGAGCCCGCAACGGTGCGCGAGAGCGCCTGTTCGATCGGCGGTGTGAGCCCGTAGCGGCCCTTCGCGAGCCCTGCGTACCACGTTGCGATCTCCGCCCACTTGATCGGCGACGCGATGATGAGCGATTCGCCGTAGCTGGAGTCGGGCGCGAGCGGCTCGATGTCCGGCTTCGCAACGTCGTTCTTGGCCCACGTGTAGATGCGACGCCCGCCGGCGGTCGTCTCCTTGCGCGCGAAGCTGAGATGATGCTCCTCGATGCGCGGTGTCACCGACGCCGGCATGTCGACGATCAGCCGCGAGCGCCGAGTGAGCGTTCCCGTGACGACGCTCCACGACGTCAGGAAATCGCCGGGAATGATCGGCTTCAACGTCTGCACGGTGTAGCTGTAGTCGACGATCGTGCCCGGTGCGATACCGCCGAGCGAGATGCGGTGGAGCTTTTCGTCGGAGTAGACGGGCGCCTCCATCGCGACCGGTGCGAGCGACTCCTGCTCGTGGACGGGCTTGTCGCTCACCACGGAGCCGTCGGGGCGAACGACACGCGCCCAGTTGAGCGTGAACTTCTCCTTATCCGTCGAATACCCGAACGACTGCTCACCCCAACGCTCGGCCGCCTCTGGGGTGAGGATCTGTACCACCTGCCGATAGGTGCGGCTCCCGGAGCCGTCGGCTTCGAACTTCACGATGCCGTCGTCGAGCAGAAAGACGTACGGCTGATCCGCGTAATCGGATGCCTTCACGGCGAGGCTGTAGATCGTGTCGTTCTTCACCGACGGATCGCCCGCCGGCGTCACGCGCGGCGATTGGGCGCCGATGCCCGGTGCGAAGAGAACGATGGCGATCGGGAGCATCATGCTGCGCATCGGGAGTCTCGCTAGAGGAAGGTCAGTCTTTCGCACACGTATCGCGCGGTCAATGCGCCGGCAGCAACTGTACGACGACGTACCGCGACATGTCGAAATATTTGCGCGCGGTCGCCTGTAGACTGGACGAGCTGAGCGCACGAACGTTTTCATCGTACTTGAGGATGAGCGACGGGTCCCAGCCATTGACGTCGTAGCTCGCGAGAAGGCTCAGCCAGGTGCGATTCTGCCGCAGGCTGGTTTCGCGCGCGCGGAGGTCGGCCTCGCGGATCTTCTGCAGATCCTTCTCGGAGACGCCGTTGTCCTTCACGCTGTCGATCTCGGCGAAGACGGCCTTCTGCAGCTCGTTGGCGCGCTCCGGTGCGGAGCCGAAGTCGATGCGCAGCGCGTACGTCTCCTTCGGGAAGTGCGCCGGGTTCGCGCTCACGCCAACGCCGTACGTGCCGCCCAGGTCCTGCCGAAGGCGCTCGCGGAGCTTGATCTCGAGCAGGTCCGAGAGCGCGCTGATCTGCTGCACGTTCTCCCACGTGAAGTCGAACGGCCCTGTGAACACGATCGCGGTCTGCGACTTCGGCTCGATGCCGCGCTTCACCTCGCGCGTGATCACGCCGGTGGGATACGACATGCCGACGTCCTTCCACTTCTCCGCGGCATGCGTCGACGGCAAGCTGCCGATGTACTGCTCGACGAGCGGCTTCAGCTTCGTCGTATCGATCGTGCCGACGAAGATGAAGGTGAAGTTGCTCGCGTCCGCGAAGCGCTGTTTATAGAGTGAGATCGCGTGATGCAGGCGCACGTACTCCATGTCCTGCGCCGTGGGCGGCTTCGCACGGAAGTGGTGCTGCGAGAGCGTGAGATCGAGGGTATCGCTGAACGCCGCCGACGGGCTCGCGGCGCGATTCGCGAGAAGCACCTCGATCTTGTTGCGATACGCCTCGAACGCGGCGCTGTCGGCGCGTGGAACGGTGAACGTGAGATAGATGAGCTGTATCAGCGTCTTGAGATCCTTGGGCGACCCGCCACCCGACATCCCCTGCTGAATCGCGCCAATGTACTCGCCCACCTGCACGTCTTTCCCGGCGAGCGCCTTCTGCAGCTGCGTCGCGCTGAATGCGCCGATGCCGCCTGCGTCCACGGCGGCAGTCGCAATGGTCGCATCGAGATAGTCCGAGTCGCTCACCACCGATGTGCCGCCCGCGGCGTAGGCCCGGAAGAGCAGCTCATCATCCTTGAAATCCGTTGGCTTCACGAGCACGCGCGCGCCGTTCGAGAGCTTCCATTCCGTGACGCCGACGGAAGCGATGTAGGTCGACGAGACGACCTTCCCGGCCGTCGGGAGCGTCGGAACGAGCGGAGCGTTCGAGACGGAATCCGTGTAGGCCGCGACGCTGACGTGCGCCGCGCTATCCAGCACCGCGCGCAGCGCAGCCTCACTCGGCAGCGCCCCTCCGGCCTTCTGCGGCGCGTTGACGACGATCACGCGACTACGATTGCTCAGCCATTTGTGGGCGAGCGCATTCACCTCGGAGAGCTGAATACCGGGAATGAGCTGCTGGTAGAGCGTGTACTCCTGCGCGATGCTCGGGGTGGGCGTGTGCTCGAGGAAGGCGCTCACGTATTCCGATACGAACGAACCCGACGGCGTCTTATCGCGCTCCGCGTACGCGCTCTCCATCCCGCGAAGCATGTCCTTCTTCGCGCGATCGAGCTCGGTAGCGGTAAAGCCGTGCTGCGCGACGCGTTCCCCCTCGGTGACGACGGCACGTAGACCGGTCTCGACGCCACTGTCGGGAACGAGCGCAGTGAGGACGTATACCTCCTTCGAGCGGATCAGCTGCCCCTGGTTCGAGAAGGCACCGATGAACGGCGCCCCGGGACGCTGCGCGATCTCCTGCAGTCGCGCGTTGAGCATCTCGTTGTACAGCGAGCCGATCATTCGCTCGCGGAAGTCGCCGACCGTCTTCTGCAACCGCAGCGGCTGCAGATAGTAGACGGCGACGGTCGATCGCGTCGCCTCGCTGTCGGTCGCGATCGTGACGAGCGTCGAGTCGTGATCCGGCACCGGATAAGACAGACGTGGGCGCTCGCCCTTCTTCGCGGGCCAGCACGCGAACTGCGCTCTGATCAGCCGCTCGACCTTGGTCTTGTCGAAATCGCCGACGGCGACGACGGCCATGAGGTCGGGACGATACCATTCGTCGTAGAACCGCTTGACCGTCGCGCGCGGCGCGGTCTCGAGCGTATGCTTGTCGCCGATCGGAAGGCGCTGAGCGTACCGCGAGCCGCTGAAGATGATCGGGAACTGCTTGTCGCGCATGCGCGCCGATGCGCCGCGGCCGAGTCGCCACTCCTCGATGACGACGTTGCGCTCGCGCGCGAGCTCCGTCGAATCGAAGGTGAGCCCCCGCGACCACTCGGCGAGGATCTGAAATCCCTTGTCGAACAGCTTCGTGCTGTCCGTCGGCACCGTGAGCTCGTAGATCGTCTCGTCGAAGCTCGTCGAGGCATTGAGATCGGCACCGAAGCGAACGCCCGTCGACTCGAGGTAGTCGACGAGCTCCTGCTTCTTGAAGTGCGTCGTGCCGCTGAACGCCATGTGCTCGACCATGTGCGCGAGCCCACGCTGTGAGCTGTCCTCGAGCACCGACCCCGCGTTGACGACGAGGCGAAGCTCGGCGCGCTTCTCCGGCTTGTGATTAACGCGGATGTAGTAGCGGAGGCCGTTTGGCAGCACTCCGATGGTGACCGCGGGATCCTTCGGCAGCGGAGCGGTGAGCTTCGGCGGTGGGCCGGCGCGGGCCGAATCCTGCGCGGCAGCGGGGAGTCCCGCAGCCGCGGAAAGGGCGAGCGCGGCCAGCCACGCGGCGCGCACGAGGAGGCGTGATCGAAGGGCGTCGTATCGCATTTGATTCATGGGGAAACGGATGCTGGAAGATAGTAGCGAGTCCCCGCCACCGCTCTGGACAGCCACGCCGCCAGCGCCAAATTGTGGCATGAAGAAGCTCGCCGTGCTTTTGGGGGCTCTCGTGCTCGCGCTCGCGGTAGTCGTGACAGTGCGTACGATGCAATTCACCCCGATCCGCGGCGCCGCGCGTTCCGACGCGACGCTCGCGACGGTGAACGACACACTGCTTGCGGCGCATCTCGCGGGCGCGATCCGCTTCGCTACGATCTCGAAGCAGGACTCGGGGCCGGAGCTCGGGCCCATGCGCGGGCTTCACGAGTATCTCGCGCACAGCTTCCCGCACACTTATGCGACCCTCGCGCACGAGGTCGTTGCTCCGGCGAATCTCCTCTTCGAATGGAAGGGAGCACACAGCACGCTCGAGCCGGTCGTCATGATGTCGCACATGGATGTCGTCCCTGTCGAGGCGGGCTCCGAGGGCGCGTGGACCCACCCTCCATTCTCGGGCGACATCGCGGATGGCTTCGTCTGGGGGCGCGGCACGCTCGACGACAAGGTCGGCGTGCTGTCGACGCTCGAGGCGGTCGAGGCGCTCATCACCAGGGGATACACACCGAGGCGCACGGTCTATCTCGCCTTTGGAGATGACGAGGAGGTCGAGGGGCACGGAGCAGGCGCGATCGTCGCGCTCCTCAAGTCGCGTGGCGTGAAGCCGCTCGTCGCGATCGACGAGGGGAGCGGGATCATCCGCGGCATCATCGCGGCGGTCACGCGTCCGGCAGCGCTCATCGGAATCGCCGAGAAGAGGCACATGAGCGTGCAGCTCACGGTGATGTCCGCGGGAGGACATTCATCGATGCCGCCACCGCAGACGGCGGTCGGGATCCTCGCGCAGGCTATCGACCGGCTCGAGAAGCACCCGCTCCCCGCGCATCTGACCGGCGCGGCGGAGGGAATGCTCGAGCAAATCGGACGCGAGATGTCGCTGGGCGCACGTGTCATGATGGCGAATCTCTGGCTCATGGGACCGCTGGTGACGTGGATGATGGAGAGATCGCCCGTCACCAACGCATCGGTCCGCACCACCACCGCGCCGACGATGATCCAGGGGAGCCCGAAGGAGAACGTGCTTCCCATACGTGCCCAGGCGATCGTAAACTTCCGCATCGCCGTGGTCGAGCCCGAGGCGATCGTCGCCCCGTCGCTCGTCGTCGCCGCAACCGATTCGCGCCAGTACGGCGGCTACGCGCGCGACGTCTATCGCTTCCTGCCCATCCAGCTCGGCCCGAAGGACCTCGAGCGCATTCACGGCACCAACGAGCAAATCGGCGTTCACGACTACGCTCGCGGTATCGCCTTCATGACGCTGCTCATCTCCGACCTGTCTTCGCAATGAGCACCCAGTCGCTCGAACGGCGCGTCGAGATCGAGACACCGGAACAGACGGTGCTTTCCTACACCGTCGCTGGCGTCGGATCGCGCACGGCCGCCGGGCTCATCGACCTCGTCGTCATCGGCATATCGCAGCTCGTCCTGTTTCTGATGCTCGCCGTATTCGATCCGGCGCTGTTCAGCGGCAAGACCACCATCGAGAAGATGTCCTCCGCATGGGTCAGTGCGCTCTGGATCCTCGTCTCGTTTGCTCTGCTCTGGGGCTACTACGTGGTCTTCGAGGCAATCTGGGACGGACAGACGCCCGGCAAGCGCATGCTCGGCATTCGCGTCGTGCAGGACGGCGGCTACTCCGTCTCCTTCGGCGCGTCTGCCGCGCGAAACCTGCTGCGCTTCATCGACATGCAGCCCGGCCTCTTCTACGCCGTGGGGCTCGTGAGTGTCGCAGCAAACAAATCGGGAAAACGCCTGGGCGACATGGTCGCTGGCACTTTCGTGGTGCACGAGCGGCGCGCACTGATCTCATCAGCCACGCGAAGCGCCCCCGACGTTGCGACGCGCGCCGCGATCACCTCGCAGCTCACCGAAGAGGAGTTCGCGCTGCTCGGGCGCTTCATGGCGCGCCGCACGGAGCTCGACCCCGTGCTCCGCGGCTCCTTCGCTGCGCAGCTCGCCGATCGGTATCGCAGCCATCTGGTGGACAATGGCAGCGCACCGATGGCGCAGCTGCTGCGCCTCTTCGAGACCGAGAGCGATGCGCGTGCGCGCGGGCTGCCATCGCCCGGCGCGAAGGGCGCCGCGCGCGAGCGACACGCGATCGTCGCGCTCAATGCCGGCCGGTGGCGCGACTTTTCGACGGCGCTCACCGAGGCACAGCGGCGCGGGCTGCGCTCGATGTCGCCCGAGGAAGTCAGCCGCCTCGTCGCGCTCTATCGGGATGTCTCCACGGATCTCGCGCGGTTGCGCACGGCATCCGACAGCGAGGACGGAGACTCGATCTTCTACGTCAGCCGGCTCCTCGGCGCCGGGCACAACTTTCTCTATCGCCAGCGCGGGATGTCCGCACGGGACGTCTGGCGTTATCTGTCGGTGTCGGTGCCGCGCGAGGTGCGACGGTCCCGAGCGTTCATTCTGGCCGCAGCGTTTTTTCTCTTCGCACCGATGGCCATCACGTTCGGGGCGATGGTGCGCCATCCCGCTCTGGCGTACGAGCTGCTCCCGCCGGGGATGATCGATCGAGTCGTCACCGGTGCGCACGGCGACAGCATCGGGAAGCACGAATACATCTCGACAAAGGACTTCGAGCGCCCTGTGCTGGCGAGCTCCATCATCACGAACAACGTGCAGGTAACCTTCGGGGTTTTCGCCGCGGGAGTGACCGCGGGGATCGTGACGCTGCTCATGCTCGTGCTCAACGGGGTCGGCATCGGGGCCGGCTTCGGACTCTACGCCAATTACGGCATCTTCCATCAGATTCGCGACTTCGTCATCGCGCACAGCGTGCTCGAGCTCAGCGCGATCTGTATCGCCGCCGGCGGCGGCTTTCTGCTCGGCTGGGCGATCCTCCTCCCCGGCCCTCGCACGCGGCGCGAAGCATTCGTGATCAACGGGCGCCGGGCCATCCGTCTCATCTCGGCGTCGACGCTGATGCTGCTCGCGGCCGGTACGATCGAAGGGCTGATCTCGCCTCGCACCGACGTTCCCTTTCTCGCGAAGGCGGGCATCGCGCTCTCCACCGCGGTTCTGCTCGCGTTCTGGTTCTCTCGCGGCCGCGGCGACGAGCTGGACTCCCCGGCAGAGCAGTTCGGGTATGCCGATCCGCTCGCTACACCGATCCGCGTGCCTTGAGCTCGAGGTAGTGATTCACTACGGCGCTCGCGAGTCGCTTCGGCGAGACGTCGAGCACCGAAACTCCGGCGCGCCGCATGCGGATGATCGCCTCGTTGCGCGCCCCCAGCAGCTCCTCTGCCGCCACGCTCGCATAAAGATCGCTGGAGGAGCTGCGCTCCGTCGGAATCGCGGCGCTCACGAGCTCGTCGTTGCGGAGCGCAACGACCACCAGCATATGCCGCATCGCGCTTCGCACCGTGTGGGCGATGACCGCCTGCGATGAGCGGGGATCGATCACGTCGGTGAAGAGCACGATGAGCGACCGCTTGCGATGCTTCGTGGCGAGCGTGCGAAAGGCCGTCGCGTAGTCGGGCTCGGTCAACGTCGCGCGGGCGGGGATAAGTGCCCGGCGGATGCCGCGCAACGCCTTGTCACCGCGCGCCGGCGGCACGAACGCGCGCAGCTCGTCGTCGAAGAGCAGGAGCCCGACCTGGTCACCGCCCTGCACGGCGACCGACGCGAGCAGCGTCGCCGCTGAGAGCGCGTACTCGAAGCGCGGCACTCCGCCCGCGAGCTGCGTCATCATGCGCCCGGCATCCACCGCGATCATCACGGTCTGCCCCTGCTCGACGGTATACTCGCGCGTCATGAGCTTCTGCCGGCGCGCGGTAGCCTTCCAGTCGACGTGGCGCGGATCGTCGCCCACCGCGTACTCGCGCAGCGATGCGAAGCTGCTGCCGTCTCCGCGCTTCCGGATCGAGCGAATGCCAGCGTCGCGCAAGCGGTGCTGGATCGCAAGCAGGCGGAGCTGGCGCACACCCGCGAGCGACGGCGTTACGAGCATCGAGTCCGCGGGCTCGTAGCGGAAGCTTCTCTGCACGAGCCTGAGCACGCCCTCGATGCGGAGCACGACGGGGCCGAGCGCCCACTCCCCGCGCTCGCGCGCGATGAAGGTGAAGGGGAGGGAGCTCTCGCCTCCCGCGCTGATCGTGTGACTGTCCCCGCGCGGCTCGGGCGATTCGACGACTGTCGGAAGCGCATCGAAGAGCGTGAAGCGAAGCGCGCGTGGTGCCATCGAGCGCACGCGGTACTCCCCTCGCTCCCTGTCGCCGAGCCCGACGTTCGATGGCACGATGCGCTCCGCGGCGAGCTGCCACTTTGCTGGGAGCAGCAGAATGTCCGCAACGACCGCCACGGCGACCAGCGCGAGCGCGATGATTGCGGCAACTTCAGAGACGAGCCAGAGCGGAGCGAGCGCAATGACGAGCGTGACGAGGCGACGTGTCGGGAGCACGCTGATGAGTGCGCGCCACGCGCCGCTGGCGAAGGAGCCGATGCGACGCGTCATCACCACGAGTGCATCTCCCCGCGTCGTTGCTCCTGTCTCCCCCACCGGCGCGGTCACTTCGGCGCCACGATCCGCGTGAGGAGCGCCTCGAGCACGTCGTCGCTGCTCCGCCCCTCGACCTCGGCCTCCGGGGACACCATGACACGATGGCGGAGTACCGGCAGCGCGAACTGCTTTACGTCGTCCGGCGTCGCGAAGTCGCGGCCTGCGAGCAGCGCCGCCGCGCGTGCGGTTCGGAAGAGCGCGACACTCGCGCGCGGAGATCCGCCGAGCGTGAGCGACGGATCCTCGCGCGTCGCGCGCACGATGTCGGCGATGTATTCGCGGACCTCAGGGGCGACCTTTACGCCGTCCACCGCACCGCGCAGCTCGCGGCACTGCGCTTCGTCGAGCACTGGCGGCGGGCGCACATCAGAGGCCCGCTCGGCGTCGAAGCCGCGCGAATAGTTGTCGAGCATCCCGAGCTCCGACGCGCGCGAGGGGTACGTCACGCGGATCTTGAGCAGGAAGCGATCGAGCTGTGCCTCGGGGAGTGGGTACGTCCCCTCGTACTCGACGGGATTTTGCGTCGCGAACACCGTGAAGAGATCACCGAGCGAGCGCCCCTCGCCGTCAATGGTGACCTGCCGCTCGCCCATCGCCTCGAGGAGTGCGGCCTGCGTCTTCGCGGGTGCGCGGTTGATCTCATCGGCGAGCAGCATGTCGGTGAACACGGGCCCGGGACGGAACTCCGAGCTCAAGCCTCCATCGCGGAGGACATTGATGCCCGTGATGTCCGCAGGCATGAGGTCGGGGGTGAACTGGATGCGGCCGAAGCGCGTATTGAGCGCGCCGGCGAGCACGCGCACGAGCATCGTCTTCGCCGTTCCGGGCACACCCTCGAGCAGCGCGTGGCCGCGCGCGAGAAAGGCGACGAGCGCTTCGTCGATGACGGCCTCCTGCCCGATGACGCGCTCCGACACCACCGCGCGCACGCGCGCGAGTGACTCGGTGATCTGCTCTGGTGTGATCACGTGATGAGATTCCTCTCGATGTGGTCGATCGCCGCGCCGGCCGAAACCAGCTGCTCGGTCGATGGCTTCTGCGCGAGCGCGCGTGTCAGGGTATCGATGTCGCCGCCGAGCCTCGGCAGCCGGACCTTCAGCAGTGTCAGATACGCTTCGTCGCTCAGCGTCGCCGTGGTGCCGAGCGGATGTCGGCGACGCACACCGCGGACGAGCCGTTGCACCGCGAGCCGCGATGCGCCGATCGCCTCGTAGGCGCGTGAGAGCGCGCCGACGTGTTCCAGCGGCGAGCGTCGGTCGAAGCGGGCGCGCGATTCCGGCGCGATCGGGCGCACGCCGATCATGAAGAGGTAGAGCAGCGCCGCCGCCGCGATCTGCAATGTGGCGCGCCCCCACTTGGTGTCCGTGAGCGCGTCAGCGACGATCGAAGGGAGCGACGACCCTTTGCCAAAGCCCTGGTGATATTCATCGAAGACGATGAGCGATGTGCGCGTGGAATCGAGCTCCTCGAGAATGCGCACGGCGAGCACGGTGCCGGCCGTTCTTCGCAGGACATCGTTGCGGAAGAACGTCGGATCCGCGATCGCGACGACCTCGCCGCGGCCGATCGGAAGAATGGCGATCTCCGGATGCACGGCCTGCAACACCGGCGTTCTGATGGAGAGCAGATGCCTCGCCTGGGATGGCCACTCGCCCACGGAGTCCGAGTCCGTGCGCGGATTGCCGACGAGATAGCGGTGAAAGGTTCGCGCACTGAACACGCCGAACGCTTCGCGCAGCGTATCGACCTGGTCCTCGTGGCCGAACAGCGTGTCGGCTATCGCGTGGTAGTTGCCGAACCACCTGTCGCTCGCGTGAACCCCAATGGAATCCGAGATCGCGCCATCGCTCTCCGGAACCACGATGGCCTTCGCGCCCCGGCGCACCGCTTCGAGTAGTGCGTGCGTCTCTCCAGCGCTCGGCGCGATCGGCGTGTTGAGGAGGACGTAGATGGATGTGCTGTCGACGGTCCCGATGTAGGGAACGAGGCGCTCACTCGTTCGGAAGCCGAGGCGGTCGAGCACGTCGCGGAGGCCTCGCGAGCCACTCACCGTGCGCGAGCGTGTGCTGAGGAATGGACCCTGCGCCACCTCGGTGCCCGGCGACACGATGAGGATGACGACGAGCACGATCGCCAGCGTCGTGAACACGATGCGTGGACGGAGCACCCACTCGGCGAAGCGGTTAGCCATTGGGGCGCACGATCGGCATGGCGAGTGAAAGCAGCCGCTCGTAACGCTCGCGGTTGCACTCGCCGAACCCGTAGATCACGACGTCGTAGGCGCGAGCGAATTCGCGAAAGCCGGGGAAGATCGGCGACGAAAGTCGGCGCACTTCGCGCACGTAATCGCCGGCGGTCTTCGAGGGGTGCAATCGAAGCTGGTGCTGACGCGCACCAGCGTCGAGCAGCGCGGCGTAGAGTGCGTGCGCGGCGGCGGTAAAGTCGCCGCGGGCCGCGAGCTGCTGTGCGGCGCTCCACGCATCGCCAAGGGCGACGCCCGGCTTCGCCTTCCACGCGCCCCCGGCCCTTCGCAGCGCGGCACGCGCGCGCCAGAGGTAGAGCGCACGCGAGATGACGGCGGCGGTCAGCAGCGCGAGTCCGATGACCACGGCCCAGAAGAGCGGCGGCGACTTGTGCAGCGCGCCGACCCGAGGAGAGAGCCACGAGAGGATGCGATCGATCTGCTCTCCGACCCACCCCCAGAATCGCTGCCACATCGACGTTCTGTTGTACGTCGGCGATGCGTAGACTGCCTGGACCGCACGTCGAATCGTTTGCTCGGAGAGCTGCTCGAGGAGCACGCGCATTGTGGTCAGGAATTCCACGGGTGAGATCGACGCCCTAACATACCGCTCGTCCTTCCTTCCGGCGAACTATCCCGTATAGCTGTCGCACACCGAGCGCACGGGACACGACGGGCAGGAGCGCGAGCGCGCGGTGCAGACGAGTGCACCGAGCTCCATGAGCGCCTGATTGTGCGTATACGCGATCGCGCCAGTACGGGGGAGGACGGCACGCGCGAGCTCCCAGCTTTCCCTGTGCCCCGCGTGCGTACGCGGATTCACGTGTGGCGCGAAGACGCGGGTGAGCACGCGCGCGACATTCGTATCGACGAGCGGCGCGCGCCGCTCGTACGCGAAGGAGGCCACGGCACCGGCGGTGTAGGCGCCGATGCCGGGGAGCTTGCGCAGTGCGTCAGGGTGCTCGGGAATGGATGCGGGGTCCCGGTCGCGGACGATGGTGCGCGCGAGCCGCTGGAGATTGCGCGCGCGGGCATAGTACCCGAGCCCGCTCCACGCCTCCATCACGCGCGCGGGGCGCGCTTGGGCCACCGCCTCGAGCGTTGGGAACTGGTTCAGGAATTCGGCGTACTTGGTAATGACGCGCGATACCTGGGTCTGCTGGAGCATCAGCTCCGAGACCAATATATGGTAGGGATCACGCGTCCGGCGCCACGGCAAGTCACGCGCGTTCATCCGGTACCATGCGCGCAGCTTGCGGCCGAAGGCGGCGCGCCGCTCTGGTGTGATGATCGTGGATGTCACTGGGGTGGAACGCTATGTACCTTCCGCGGAGGGTGCAACCGGCACCGGGATGTTAACTTTTGACCTCGCCACGCCCGGCTTCGGGCCGACCGTTCGCCTCAGGAGTAGTGTATGAATGTCGTTCGCTTTTCCGCCATGCTACTCGTTGCGAGCACGCTGCCGGCGCTCGGGCAGATCCACTATACGCCCACGGTGCAGCGTTATCGGCTGCATTCCACCGTTCAACGCTCGCAGGAGCAGAACGGACAGAAAACGGACGGGCTGATCACGAACGAGCAGCAGGTCACCGTCACGATCCAGGGGCCGAAGACGAAGGGCGCGCTCACCGACAAGGACACGCTGCAGTTCGCGGTGACGCTCGATTCCGTCAACATGAGCTCGAATCTCACGGTGCAGCTCCCCGACGTTCAGGTCATGCAAGGCACGAAAGTGAGCGGCGTGATGCTGCCGTCGGGGAAGGTGCTGCGCTTCGCATCGGACACGAAGTCGACGGACGGCGTCGATCGTGAATCCATCGTTGCAAGCATGGCGCACTTTCTCCTCACGCTCCCGGCAACCGCCGGTGCCGGCGCGAAGTGGTCGGATACTTCGTCGACGAACTTCTCGAAGGATGGCAGCTCGCTGAATACGCAGACGATCACGCAATCGCAGGTGATCGGCGACACGACGGTGGCTGGCCAGACCGCGTGGCGGGTGCACAGGACCTCGGCGCTCGTGATCTCGGGAACGCAGGTGCAGTCCAATCAGAAGATCACGATGGAGGGCACGGGCAGCGGCGAGGCGATGTACTACATCGGCACCAACGGTGTGTTTCTCGGATCGACATCGACGCAGACGATGACGGAGACCGTGAAGGCGTCCGGAATGGTCATCCCTGTCAAACAGATCGCCACGTCGACCGTTACCATCATCCACTAGCTCGATCCACATCCGCGGCGCGCACGCGCGCGTCGCCGCAGTCGTTCGAGTAGCTTCACCTTGGGGGAGCGATGGCGGACGAACAGCGAATAGCAGTGCTGGAGAAGCACGTGCGCGCGTTGTACGAGCAACTCGACGCGCTGCGTGCGGAGCTCAACGGCACGAACGGCGCGGCGCACGCCGCGGCGGCTCCCGCAGTCGAAGCGCCGGCATTCCCGCCGCCCGCAGTCGAGACGCCCGTCGAGATGCCCGTCGAGACGCCCGTGTTCGCTGCGCCCCCGCGCCAGGCGTTCGAGCCCTCGCCGCCACCACCACCGCATCGGCGTCCCGCTCCTGATCGGCCCCGCGTCGCGCATCCGCCACAGCCCGAGATCGATTTCGAGAAGCTCTTCGGCCGCTACGGCACGATCGCGGTCGCATCGCTCGCGATCCTCATGGGCGTAGGCACCTTCCTCTCGTGGGCGATCGAGCACGGATATCTGGGGCCTACCGTTCGCGTCATCCTCGGCTTCATCGGTGCGGGGATCGTCGCCGCGATCGGACTCTGGGTGCGCGAGAAGCGCGACGTTCGATTCGGGAATGTGATCCTCGCTCTCTCGCTCGCGATCGTGCACGTGGACGCGTGGGCTGCCGGCCCGCATCTGCAGGTGCTCAGCACATTCGCCGCGCTCGCGATCGCAGCCACCGCATCCGTTGCCCTCGCCGCACTCGCGCTCACATCAGAGGAGCGCACGCTCTTCGCGATCGGCTTCGCCGGCGCACTCATCGCGCCGTTCGTCACCGCGCGCGAGCCCGGGTCGATCATCATGCTGCTGACGTACGGATGGGTCGTCATCGCGGTAAGTCTCTTCGCGATTCGCGAGAACGGGTGGCGCCCGGTGCTCGTGCTCACCGTCGTTGGCGCCGCCGGCTACGTGCTCGCCTCGCTGGCAGCCGCCCCGGGGATGCATGGCGGCTGGCTCGCCGAGCACGCGTCCGTGATCTTCGCCTTCGCGTGCGCCGCTGCGGCGCTATTCTTCGCCCGCAGCGCGAATCGCTCGAAGCTCGCGCTCGCCTTTCTCCTCCTCGCGTCCTTCGCGACACTCGGCTATTCGATTCACGCCCGCCAGCTCGAGGTCGGCGTCTCGCTCTTCGGAACCGTGGCTGCGTATCTCATCGCGCGCGAGCTCGAGACCGACGAGCGCTGGCTCACCATCGGGAACGTTATCCTCCCGCTCAGCTTCCTCTTCGCAACGATCATCTCGGCGAGCGACCGGACGATCCAGGCGATGGCCGCCGCCGCGCTCACCGTGGTGGCAGCCTTGCTCGCGTGGGAAGATGAAGAGGAGCGCGAGCAGCATCTCCTGGTCACCGCGGTCGCGAGCGGCACCGCAATCCTCGTCTACCTCGTCAACTTCGACACCAGATGCATTGCGGCGCTCGCGCTGCACGCCGCGCTCTTCTCGATCATTCTGCGCTCGACACGCGCGAGACTGCTCGTTCCGCCAATCGGATTCGGTCTGCTCGTGGCCTCGGGATGGTCGTTCATTCTGCTCGATGAGCGCGGGCTGTACGGCTACACCCCCTTTCTCACGATCGCATCGGCGTGCGCGCTCGCCTGCGTCGGCGCATGGGCGCTCTTGGCGTATGCGGTGCGGCCCACCCCGGATGAAAAGGCGTTCAAGGATTTTCCGCTGTCCGCATTCACGAGCGGCCTTGCGATCGTCGTCGCCTTCATCTGGATTCGACAGGAACTCGTGGGCGCCTGGTCGTCCGATGCCGCCTCGTTCGCGCTCATCATCTACTACGCGCTCGCCGGACTCGCGCTCATCTTCGCGGGCCGCCATCGCGGCGTCGGACTGTGGCGCGCCGCGGGCCTCGCCCTCGCCTTCTACGCCGGCTACAAGACGCTCGTCGAGACGTTCACCATCGACGCGATCGGGTTGCGCGTAGGCGCGCGCATTCTCGTCGGCGTCTTCCTGGCGGCGGTCGCGTACTGGTATCGCGCGCCGCAGCTACCGGGAGCGGCGGATGGCGCAGTAGCCGAAGATCCGGCTGGCGCGGAGGCTGCGACGGCCTCAGCTTGACGCATGTCAGGTAAAGCCTTCCTCTCGTGTGTCGCGATCGCTGCGTCGCTTCCGCTCCTGGCGATGGGTCCGACCCTCGATCAGGCCACGGGCGACATGCTTGCGGTCCGCGCTCTCCAATCCAGGCCGAAAGTCGTCATCGTCATGGCCACCGACTTCGCCTTCGAGATGCCGGTCTCGATCCCGGCCGGTGTGACGACCTTCGAGATGCGGGACCGAGGGAAGATGCAGCACCATTTGAGCATCGTGCGCCTCGATTCGGGGAAGACCACGGCGGATGGCTTGGCCGCGCTCATCAAGGCCGGACGAGGCGTCAGACCTTCGTGGATGCATCCGGTGGGTGGTCCGAACGCGCCGATGCCGGGAGAGAGCTCGATCGCGACGCTCTCGCTCGAGCCGGGCGACTACATGGCCTTCTGTGAAGTGCCCGGGCCGGATGCCGTGCGCCATTACATGAAGGGGATGGTCAAGGGATTCTCCGTCACGCCGTCGTCAAAGCGTGCCGACATGCCGGCAGCGGATCTCGCGATCGTTCTGGTCGATTACGACTTCGTCCTCTCACATCCCCTCGTGCGCGGCCATCACGTCATTGCCGTCACGAATTCCTCTACGCAGCCGCACATGATGGCGATCAAGAGATTTCCGATCGACTATCCACCGGGGCAGGGGGTGAAGGACATCATCGCGTGGGCATCGGATCCGAAGGGCGAGCTCGGCCCGGTCGGCGCGGGTGGCGTCACGGAAATCGCGCCAGGTGAACAGGCGGTCATGCAGCGCGACTTCGAGCCGGGGATGTATCTGCTCATCTGCTTCTCCGCCGATGCAACCGACGGCAAGCCGCACTTCAGGCACGGGATGGCGAAGGAGATCATCGTCGAGTAGGCAGCCGGTACCGTTGCGCGTGGTCCGTGCGCCTGCGTATCCGCTCTACTCGAAGTCGTCCTTCCCGCGCCGCTTCTTGACCTCCGACCGCCGCTTCTTCGACTCGAGTCGCGCCACCTTCGATGCCCGCGTCGGCGCGGTCTTTCTGCGCGCCCGTGGCACCGTGAGCGCCCCGCGCACGAGCTTCGCCAGCCGTTCCTCCGCTGCCTCGCGATTGCGCAGCTGACTCCGATGCTCGCTCGACACAATGCGGATGATGCCCTCCGCATTCGTGCGCTTCGCGAGCCGTTGCAGCACGCAGGCGCGCACGGCGTCCGGTAGCGCACGTGTCGCCACGATGTTCCAGAGCAGCTCGATGCGCGTCGACGACGTGTTGACGTGCTGCCCCCCGGCGCCCCCCGACCGACTCGCGCGAATCGACAGCTCGTCGCGCGGGATCGAGACCTCGTCGCTCACCTCGAGCGCATCGCTCACGTCGCCCCTGCCTCCCGCGCGGCGACCGCCTCCGGCGTGCGATGCACGCGCACCGCGGCCACGCGCCGCGAATCCATCGCGACCACCTCGAGCTCGCCGCCAGTGAACGGCACCCGGTCACCCACACGCGGCAGTCTCCCGATGCGCGAGAAGACGTAGCCGCCAAGGGTGGACCAGCTTCCCTCCGGGATCTTCACGCCGTGATCGGAGCGGACATCGATGAGCGACAGCGATCCCGAAAGCTCGAGCACGCCGTTCATCTCGAGCGCCTCGCGCTGCGCCACGTCGTACTCGTCCGCGATATCCCCGATTACTTCCTCGACCAGATCCTCCATCGTCACGATACCGGCCGTCCCGCCGAACTCGTCGAGCACGATCGCCATGTGCGCGCGCGTCTTCCGCAGATCGTCGAGCACGCGCTCCGCTGCGCGTGTGTCCGGGATGTAGAGCGCTTCCCGCACGAATCGCTGCACCGTGAACGGCTCCTTTCCGTCGTAGAGCCACAGATCCTTCGCGAGGAAGACGCCGATCAGATCGTCGAGATCCTCCCCGTAGATCGGGTAGCGCGAGTATCGCTCCTGCCGTACCACCGCCCACACCTCTTCCTGCGTCGCCGTCGCGGGGATCGCGACGATCTCCGTTCGCGGCCGCATCACATCGCGCGCCTTCTTCTGATGAAAGTCGAAGACCCCCGCGAGCATCTGCGTGTCGCTCTCGTTGAGCAGCCCGTGTCTCCGCGTCTGCATTACGAGCAGCCGCAGCTCCTCGGGTGAGTGCGCACGATCGCTGTCCGTCACCTGCGTCACACCCAACAGCTTCAGGAGCGCGTTCGCGGCTCCATTGAGGAGATACGTCACCGGCAGCGCAACCTTCGCGAACCAGCGCAGCGGCCGCACCAGCCACCGGCTCGTCGCCTCGGGATTCGCGTACGCAATGGACTTCGGCACGAGCTCGCCGATCACGATGTGGAGAAAAGTGATCGTCACGAAGGCGACGATCACCGTCGCCGCCGCGTGCGAGATCACAGCCACACTTCCGAAGCCGAGCTTTTCGACGAGAGTCGCGATGACGGAGGCGACCGTCGTCTCGCCCACCCAGCCCAGCGCCAGCGATGCGAGTGTCACCCCAAGCTGCACCGCCGACAGGTACCGCGGGATGTCGTTCGCAGTCTCCTGTACGAGCTTCGCGCTCCGGTCGCCCCGCGCCGCAAGCGCATCGATACGGGAGCGGCGGGCGCTCACTAGCGAGAGCTCGGCCGCCACGAAAAAAGCATTGGCCAGCACGATCACCAGCACCGCGATGAGTCGTAGCACGATCGCGCTCGCTGTCAGCGCGACAACTGAATTCTCCACGTAACTCATTGAAGGAGTGGGTCGTCGTCCAGGTATAGCAAAATGCACTAATCGGAGGGCTACCGGAACTCTTGCGCTTTGCGAGTGACCTTCCGCCGCGCCCTCTGCACCACGAGCGTCCCGCCGGATTAATGGTCGAGCCCCGCCGCGTACTCCGATTCATCTACATTGGGCGCCTCTCGCTGGCGGCCGCGATCTTCCTCGCGGCCGTCTTCTCGTGGCACGGCGCTGACGCGCGCGACACCCTCCTCGCGACGCTCGCCCTCTTCGCCGCGATCGCCTTCACCTCCGTCTCCGCCTGGTTCGGCCTCGCCTACCGCGCCCTGGTTTCGCGAGCCTTCTACTATACTCAGTCGATATTCGATGTCGCGCTCATCACGACGATCGTGCACATCACCGGCGGCTCGCTCTCCCCCTTCGCCGCGCTCTACATCCTGGCGACGGCGTGCGCCTCGCTGCTCCTCCCGGTCGGCGGCGGCCTGCTCATCGCCGCGCTGGGCAACGTCCTCTACTTCGCCGACGTCATCGTGCTCCAGGGCGCGACGCTCGGCATGCCCGTCATCCTCCAGCTCGGCGTCTTCGCGATCACTGCCCTCGGCGTCGCCTACCTCGGCGCAAGGCTGCAGGAAGCCGGCGTAAACCGGGAGGCGCTCGCACAGCAGCTCGTCGTCGTGAAGCTGCAGGCCGAGGATGTGCTCAAGAACATTCGCAGCGGGATCATCACGATCGATGTACAGGGGCACATCCTCTTCGCGAACTCGATGGCCGGAACTCTCATCGGCTTCGACGACGCGCAAGTGCGCGGCGGGAACATCAAGGACGTGGTCACGCCACACGCGCCCGCGCTCTCGGCAGCGCTCGAGAAGGCCGTGCACGGACACGAGCGCGTGACGCGCGGTGAGGCCGCGATCACGGTGAGCGGGCGGACATTCCCCATCGGTTTCACGACGACGACGATGAGCGCGGACGGAACTCCCGGAAACATGTCCGGCACCGTGATCTTCCAGGACATCTCCGACAACAAGCGGCTCGAGGAGCTCCGCCTGCGCGCGGAGCGTCTGGAGGCGGTGGCGGAGCTCAGCGCGTCGCTCGCGCACGAGATCAAGAATCCACTCGCGTCGATTCGCAGTGCCGTCGAGCAACTCGGCTCGCGCGCGCGGGCAACGGAAGATGAGCGCGTGCTCTCCACGCTCATCGTGCGCGAGTCCGATCGTCTCTCGCGCCTCCTCTCCGAATTCCTCGACTTCGCGCGCGTCCGCGTGACGCGGGGTGAGCGCGTGAATATGGGTGAGGTCGCGCAGGCCGCCGTTCGCCTCGCCGATACGCATCCCGATCGGAAGACCGGCGTCACGGTGACGTGCGTCATCCCCACCGAGCCGCTGCTCGTCGAGGGCGACGAGGATCTGCTCCACCGGGCGATCTTCAACATCACGCTCAACGCCGTGCAGGCGGCGCCTGCGGGCACGGGGCAGGTGACCGTCGAGGTCTCTCGTCTCAACCCGGAACAGATCCCCACCGGTGTCCCGTTCGAAGTGAGCGCGATCGCGCTTCGCGTCTCGGACAACGGTCCGGGCATTCCGATCGAGCTCCGCGAGCGCGTCTTCGATCCGTTCTTCACGACGAAAACCGGCGGCACGGGACTCGGCCTTCCGATCGTGCATCGCGCGATCGAGGCGCACCGTGGCTTCGTCTTCATGGACTCGAGTCCAAAAGGCACGCGCTTCACCGTACTGCTGCCGCAGATTCAGCAGCGCCTTCCCGCGGAGATCAGCGCATGATGGCCACTGCCAGTCCCACGGTTCTCATCGTCGACGACGAGACGGGAATCCTCGAGGCGCTCAAGATCCTGCTCAAGAACGAAGGGTTCACCCCGCACGTCGCCCTCGGCGGCAAGCAGGGGCTCGAGCAGATCGCCGCCCTCGATCCGGACATCGTGCTCTCCGACGTGCGCATGCCGAACGTCGGCGGCCTCGAGATCCTCTCGGCCGCGCGCGCCAAGGATCCGCTCGTGCCGGTGATCCTGATGACCGCGCAGGCCGACTTGCGCTCCGCGATTCAGGCGGTGAACGAGGGCGCGTACCACTACATCCAGAAGCCGTTCGTCAACGACGAGATCATCTCCATCCTGAGGCGGGCGGCCGAGCACAGGCAGCTGCGGGTGGAGAATCAGTCGCTGAAGCAGGAGATCAAGCGGCAGGGGCGAAACGGCGTCAGCGCGCCGGTGGGGCGGAGCAAGGCGTGGCTCACGGTGCTGCGCCTCGCGGAGACCGTCGCGCCGACCGACTCCATCGTGCTCATTCAGGGCGAGTCCGGCACCGGAAAGGAAGTCATCGCCCGCTACATCCACGAGCTGTCGCAGCGCACGGAAGGAACCTTCAACTCGATCAATTGTGGCGCGCTTCCCGAGAGCCTGCTCGAGAGCGAGCTGTTCGGACACATGAAGGGCTCGTTCACCGGCGCCGTGAAGGACAAGCGCGGCTTGTTCGAGGCTGCGACGAAGGGAACGTTCTTCCTGGACGAGATCGGCGAGACGACGCAGGCGACGCAGGTGAAGCTCCTCCGCGTGCTGCAACAGCGCGAGGTCATCCCCGTCGGTGGCACCGAGCCCGTAGCGATCGACACGCGCATCCTGGCCGCTACCAATCGCGATCTCGAGGAGGAGATGAAGCGCGGGACCTTCCGCGAGGATCTCTTCTACCGCCTCAACGTCTTCGCGCTGCATCTCCCGCCACTGCGGCAGCGCCGCGACGATGTGCCACTGCTCATCGACGCCTTCCTCCTGCGCGGCGCTCTTCAGCGAGGTGAGGAGCCCAAGCGACTCTCCGACGAGGCGCTCGACGCAATGCTCGCGTACTCGTGGCCGGGTAATGTCCGCGAGCTCGAGAACGCCCTCGAGCGTGCAATGATCCTCTCGTCGGGGCCGACCGTGGAAGTCGGCGCGCTCCCCGAGCGCGTGACGGAGCGGAAGCCCGAGCCGCTGATCGCGGACAGGCCGGCAAATGCGAATCCCGCTCTCGATGTGATCGAGCGCGCGTACATCATGTGGGTGCTTCAGTGCGAGGGCGGAAACAAGAGCCGCGCAGCTGATGTTCTCGGCATCGATCCTTCGACGCTCTATCGCAAGCTCTCCCGCTACGGAGTCGCGGACACGTGACACATCCCACCCGTCCCACCGCATCGCGATTCCCCCCGCTCACGGGCGACGCGCGCAACGCGGCGGCAGCTGGCGCGTCCTCTTCTCAACCAGCCATGACTACCACCGTCTCCCCAACACCGTCCCGCCCCATCGAGGGCACCAGCGCACCGACAGATATCGGTCCGCTGAAGCTGCGCGCATCTCTCAAGACCGAGATGATGCTCAGCCTCGCCGTCCTGGGCACCGCCGCGCTTTCGCTCGCGGCGCTCAACGCCGTCGTCCTCGAGTCGCTGACGCTGAGCAAGGATGGGCCGATCTACCTGGCGCTCCTGATCCTCGCCGACATCCTGATCTTCGTCGCCTTCGGCGCCTACAAGATCCAGGGGCTTGTGCTCGATCCGCTCGACACCGTCGTCGAGACCACCGAGGCGATCGCCGACGGCGATCTCTCGCGCCGAGTGCCGCGCAGCGGTCCCACCGAATTCTCGCGGCTCGCCCGCAGCATCAATCGCATGACCGCTCGCATCCTCGAAGAGCAGGCGCAGCGCACGCATCTCGAGAAGGTCGCCAGCGTCGGACGTCTCGCCGCCGGCGTCGCCCACGAGATCGGAAATCCGCTCGGCGCCATCGGCGGTTACGCACACATCCTGCGCCGGAATACGGCGCTCGACAGTGATGCGCTGGACGCCGTCGCCGGCATTGAGCGCGAGTCCGCGCGCATCGACCGCATCATGCGTGGGATGCTCGAGTACGCACGTCCGCGCCGTCGCATCACGTCACGCATCGATCTGAACGTCACGGTGAACGAGGTCGTTCAGCTCCTCCGCGATCAGGGAACGCTGCGCGAGGTCGTTCCAGAGGTCGCGCTGCAGAACGGACTTCCGAAGCTCATCGGCGACGCGCACGAGCTCGAGCAGGTGCTCGTCAACCTCATGCTCAACGCAGTCGACGCGATGCAGGGGCATGGCAAGGTCTGGATCGTCACCCAGTCCGTCGCCTTCGACGACGTCACCGGCCGAAACGGGAAGCGCAACAACGATCCCGACGGCTTCGATGTCGCACGAGAGCAGAGCGCACGCGTGCGCGCGTGGGTCAATAGCGTCGGCGAGCCGGCGCAGATCCTCAAGCTCATCGTGGCGGACTCCGGCCCCGGCGTGCCGATTACGGAGAGCGAGAAGATCTTCGATCCCTTCTACACGACGAAGGAGCCAGGACGCGGCACGGGACTCGGCCTCGCCGTCGTCTCGCGCATCGTCGAGGGGCTCGGTGGCACGATCTGGGTTCGCCCTGCACGTGAGGGCGGGGCGGCGTTCATGATGTACTTCCCCGTACCCGATGAATCAGCCAGCTCGGACGATCGCCCCGCCAGCGCCGCCGCTGTTACGCCGTGAAGATCCTCGTCGTTGACGACGAGCCGGGGCTCCGACAAACGGTATCACGGATTCTGGGCGCGGAGGGGCACACCGTCGGCACCGCCGGCGAGGGTGAAGAGGCGCTGAACAAGCTGTCGGCGGAAGACGTCGACCTCGTGCTCTGCGATCTGCGTATGCCCAAGATGGATGGCCTCGAGTTCATCGAGCGCTACACCCAGGGCGGGGGACACGCGCTCGTGATCGCGATGAGCGCGTATGGCGACTCCGATACGGCCATCGCGGCAATGCAGAAGGGCGCCTACGACTACGTTCAGAAGCCCTTCCGCGCCGAAGAGGTGGTGCTCGCCGTGCGAAAGGCTGCGGAGCGCGAGAAGCTGCGCGCCAAGGTCGAGGAGCTCGAGGACCAGCTCAGCACCATTCGCGGCGCGGATGAGATCATCGGCCACAGCGCGTCGATCAAGGCTGCGCTCGACATGGCGCGTAAGGTCGCGCGGCATCCCTCGACGGTGCTCATCACCGGTGAGAGCGGCACCGGCAAGGAGCTCGTCGCGCGGCTCGTGCACACGAGCAGCCCGCGCGCGGATAAGGCGTTCGTCGCCGTGAACTGCGGCGCGATCCCGGAACCGCTACTCGAGAGTGAGCTCTTCGGGCACGTGAAGGGCGCGTTCACGAGCGCGGATCGCGACAAGATCGGGCTCTTCGAGGAAGCCAATGGCGGCACGCTCTTTCTCGACGAGATCGGCGAGCTTCCCGCGGCGCTGCAGGTGAAGCTCCTGCGTGCGCTGCAGGAGGGCGAGGTACGCCGTGTGGGCGCAACGACGTCCCAGCGCATCGACGCGCGCGTCGTCGCCGCGACGAATCGCGACCTCGCCGTCGACGTCGCGAGCGGGCGCTTTCGCGGCGATCTCTACTACCGCGTCAACGTCGTGACGATCCGCCTTCCGCCCCTGCGCGAGCGCGCGCAGGACGTGCCCGAGCTCGCGCTGCACTTCCTGCGGCTCTACAACGCGCGGCTCGGGCTCAAGGTCGAGTCGATCTCGCCGCCGGCGATGCGCACGCTCATGGACTACGCGTGGCCGGGCAACGTGCGCGAGCTCGAGAACGTCATCGAGCGCGCCCTCGTGCTCACGACCGGCCCGACGATCGAGCGCGAGCATCTCTCGGACATCATCGCCCCCGTCTCCGCCGCACAGCCCGCAGTCGACGACTTCTCGGTCAAGCGACAGACGGAAGCGCTGGAGCGCACGCTCATCAGGCGCGCTCTCGAGCGCACCAACGGCAACCGCACGCGCGCCGCGCAGCTGCTCGACCTCTCCCACCGCGCGCTGCTCTACAAGATCCGCGACTACGACCTCGGCAGCTGACGCCGCACGCTGACGTGCGGCGCTTCCATGCGCCGTGCGTCGGATCGCTGGCGATGGTCTCGCGTGCCGCCGCTACTGTCGGCCCATGCGAACGCTTCCTCGCCCCCGCGCTGCCTTCACACTGATCGAGCTCCTCGTCGCGTGCTTCCTCTTCGGCACCGGCGTGCTCGCCCTCGCCTCCACATCGGTCGCCGTCGCGCGCCTCACCGGGGACGCCGCGCGCGCGGGCGCGGCGGCCGAGCGAGGGCAGGCGCGCATGGAGGCGATG
>JALYSW010000210.1 GCA_030854615.1 Gemmatimonadota bacterium | reverse complement strand
ATCGAGCGCGAGCTCGGGGCCGGGGGCATGGCGACCGTCTACCTCGCCCGCGATCTCAAACACGACCGCGAGGTCGCGATCAAGGTGCTCCGCAACGAGCTCGCAGCCGTCATCGGCGCCGATCGCTTTCTGAGCGAGATCAAGACGACGGCGAATCTGCAGCACCCGCACATCCTCTCGCTCTTCGACTCGGGCACCGTCGACGGTACGGTGTTCTACGTGATGCCGTTCGTCGCCGGCGAGTCGCTGCGCGATAAGCTCATGCGAGAGAAACAGCTCCCCGTCGCCGAGGCACTCCGCATCGGACGCGAAGTCGCTGACGCGCTCCAGTACGCGCACGAGCACGGCGTCATTCATCGCGACATCAAGCCCGAGAACATCCTGCTCCACGGCGGCCATGCGCTCGTCGCGGACTTCGGCATCGCGCTCGCCGCCTCGAAAGTCGGCGGCAATCGTATGACGGAAACCGGCATGTCGCTCGGCACGCCGCAGTACATGAGCCCCGAGCAGGCGATGGGTGAGCGCGACCTCGACGCGCGCACCGACATCTACGCGCTCGGCTGCGTGATGTTCGAGATGCTCGCCGGCGAGCCGCCATTCACCGGGCCGACGGCGCAGGCCGTCGTCGCCAAAGTGATCACGGCGCCCGCGCCGTCGGTGCGCAGCAAGCGCGAGACGGTGCCGGCGTACGTTGACGACGCGATTCGCGTCGCGCTGCAGAAGACGCCGGCGGATCGCTTTCGTACGGCCGCGGAATTCGCGGCGGCGCTGACGGCGCCATCGGGAGCGACGACGGGGCGCACCTTCGCCGCCGCCGCGCCGGCCGTCGCGCCGAAGCGAAATCCGCTCGCGCTCATCGCGGGCGCCGCGCTCATCGCCGTCGCCGCCTTCCTGCTCGGCGGAAAGTTGCTCGGCGGGCGCGGCGCGCCGCCGATCGTCTTCGGTCGCGCGACACACGTCACGTGGGACCGGGGGTTGGAGATTACGCCAGAGCTCTCCGCGGATGGACGCTCGGTGGCATATGCGGCGGGTGAGCTGACGCGGATGCATATCGTGGTGCGGCCGGTCGGCGAGGGACGTCCAGTGTCACTCACTGGCGACACCACTGCGGCGGAGACCGAGCCGCAGTGGTCGCCGGATGGCTCGCGCATTCTCTTTCTCTCGCGCGGCGGCGTCTTCAGCGCACCGTCGGGTGGCGGTCCGGCGCGCCCCGAGGTGCCCGGTGCGGAGGGGGCGGCCGTGACGAGCGCGATGTGGTCGCCGGATGGAAAGAGCATCGCCTACTATCGCGGCGACTCGATCTTCATGCGCGAGACCGGTGGCGCCGTGCGATTCATCGCGCGGCGACCCGAGGCCGCGCGATGCGCATGGTCGCCTACCGGCGACTTCATCGCGTGCGCGGTTGGGAATCAGTACTACTCCACGTCCGGGGTGATCTTCGGCAATCAGTCGCCTGGATGGATCGTGCTCGTGCGCGTACGAGACGGCGCGATGACGACGATCACCGATTCGCTGTCGCTCAATCACTCGCCCACCTGGTCACCCGATGGGCGATGGGTGTATTTCGTCTCGAATCGCGATGGTTCGAACGACATCTACGTCGTACCGATCACATCGGGTGGAAACGCCGCCGGAGCCATCCAGCGGCTGAGCACGGGGCTCGGCGCACACACGATCGCGCTGTCCGCATCGGGCACGCGCATGGCGTACTCGCGCTACAGCAGCCAGTCGAGCCTCTGGTCGATCCCGATTCCGGCGAATCCGCCGATCGGCACGACGGCGGCGACTCGCATCACGAGTGCGAACGAAGCCATCGAGTCGTTGAGCATCTCGCGCGACGGGAAGTGGCTCTACTATGACTCCGATCTCGCCGGAAACGCGGATCTCTTTCGACTACCGGTTGCGGGTGGAGAGCCCGACCAGTTGACGACCGATCGCGCCGACGACTTCGCTCCGCAAGCATCGCCCGACGGACGGGAGGTCGCCTTTCACTCGTGGCGCGGCGGGTCGCGCGACATTTACGTGATGCCCCTCGACGGCGGCACCATCCAGCGGATCACGCACTCGGGTTCTCAGAACGGTTTAGCGCACTGGTCGCCGGATGGGAAGGCGCTTGTCTTCACTTCGATCGTGCCGCCCTTCGGCATCTGGATCGCTCGGCGCGATGCGTCGGGCAAGTGGGGAGAAGCGAAGCAGCGGTTGCAGGGTGGATTCTTTCCGCTGTGGAGTCCCGATGGAAAATCGATCATCTTTTCCGAGACGATCTTCGGCGGTCTGATCTTGCGCATGCCCGTCGACTCGGGACCGGCGCATGCGATCTTCGACACCAGGGTTTTGACCGCGTGGCTGACCTTCGGAGCTGACGGATTGCTCTACTACAGCGCGCACGATGCGGAGGGGCGCTCGTCGATCTCCTCGGTGTCGATCGATCACGGCGTGCCGCGGCAGTTGCTGCAATTCGATCCGCTCGTGCACCCGTCGGTGCGCACGGTGTTCGCTGTTGGCAACGGCCGGATCTACTTCAGCAGCGACGACCGCGAGAGCGATGTGTGGGTGATGGAGGTACACTCGCGCCGTTGAGCATCGTCAGCATTGCGCGAGATGAGGCGCCGCAATAAGCTCCCGGATACACTATCGCTGGAGCGTTCACCGTGACCGCCGTCCTCCGCGTCATCTCGATCGTCGCCGCTACGCTGTACATGGCCGCCGTCCCCATCTATCCCGGCGCCACGTTCGACGTCGCAGCATCCAAGGAAACGACGGCCCGAACGCCGAAGTTTCCCGTCAAGGTGTACGGCACGCCCGACGCATATGAGAATGTCGTCGCCTTCTACAAGAAGAACGGCTTCAAGGAGTCCACCGGCATCGGCGTCGGCAACGACGCAAAGCAGAAAATGGGGATGTACTCGCAGGGCGACAGCATCGTGGCGCTCAACTTTCCCGCGGACGTGAAGGACAAGAGTGGGAAGGTCATCTCGCACACAGGCACGCGGATCGCGATCGGCAGCTGACCGCCGCCGCGTCGCGTGAAGGCGCTCAGCTCAACGTGAACTGCTTCTCCATCCCCTTCATCAAATGCGGCTTGCCGTGATCGTGCGTATCGCCCTCGAAGCACAGTAACAGATATGTACCGGGCGTGAGATCGACAGGGAAAAACGCATGCGAGCCAGGCGCCAGGGCGGTCACGCCACCCATCGGCTGAAACGGTGTCGGTCCGGTCATCTTTGCTTCCCACTTCATCACGCTGTCGAAGGTCACACCTGCCGCGAGCCGCACTAAGAGCGCGGAGTGCGGTTGCGTACCGTCGTTCTCGACGCGAACGATATGGTGCCCCGTCGCAAACTGCGGCGTTGGCGAGAAGGCAAACTCGGCCATCGCAAGCGTGACGTCGGAGTTGGGCTCGGCCATGGTCGTGCTGCTGTCCGCGTTGGGAACGACAGTTAACTCTTTCAGCATCCCCCGCGACGCATGCGGCGCCTGGTTCGAGTCGGGCACGAAGCAGGCGATCACGTACTGCCCCGGCACGAGAGTCTCGGTGACTCTATTCACGCCACCTTGCGCCGCTGCTGCGCCGACGCCGCCCGACGCAATCGCCCACGACGGAAACGAATCAGTCGAGGTCATGACCGCCTCGAAGTCCTTCAACGTCTTTCCCTCGGTGAGCCGAGTGAGCGACAGCTCGTGCAGCTTCGAGCCGCGATTCGTCAGCTCGAAGGTGGTGACGCCCGCGGGGATTCGAGCGGGGGCGTCGAAGGAATATTCGGTGGTCGTCACGTGCACGTTTCCGTCGCGCGCGCCATCGGCAGCCCGGGAACACGCACCGAGGGCGACGACACCAAGGAGAAGCGGGAGAGCGTTCATGGGTGCCAACATACGGCTACACATCCGTGGTGTTCGTGAAGCTTTCTTGATGCGGCGCGGGCGGGCCGGTTACCGCCCTCGATCCGAGTGTAGCCGCGTCAGCTCGTTCTGCGCCGGCTCGTACTCCGGCTCGTCCGCAAGCAGCTGCTGCAGCATCGCGATCGCCTGCTGCACCTTGCCGGCGTCACGCGCCTCGATCGCGCGCGCGAACAGCAGCGTCGTCTGGTACGACGCCTTCTGCGTGGTCTCGCGCGCGCGCTTGCCGTCCTTCGGCAGATCGGCCAGGCGCATGTCGTGTCCGAGATGCTCCGAGATCTGCCCGATCAGACTCGCAAGATTCGCCTGCTTTCCCTCGGCGTTCGCGGTGTGCTCGACCTGTCCCGTCGCCACATCGATCATGTAGGTGGCGATGCGGATCGTGCCGTGACCGTCGCCGGTGAAGATCCCGCGAATCATCCACTGCGCGCCGAGGATGCGTCCGACGTGCGATGCGGTCTCGTCGTCGAGGCGCGAGTTGGGATCGAGCTTCTGGGCCGCGAGCACCCGGCGCAGCCGCGCGGGCTCGACGGTGCGTATGGAGGGATTCCGTCCGAGCTCGATGAGGATGAGCTCCGGAACGCCGCTGATGAGCGGGTTGAGCGCGACGTGCTCGTCACCGACGACGCTGTTCGAGAAGGGGAGCGCGCCGACCAGCGGCCACGATTCGTGCTGCTGCGCGCGGAGCCGAAGTGCGCTCGCGCAGATCATCGCGAGGGGCACGACGAGCATCGCGGTCGAGCGGAGAATCGGGCTTCGGCGTTGCATGCTGTCTCCCGGCTACACGGTGAGCGTCGCACCCTCCGCGGCTGCCGATACTTCGAGACGCGCGCCCTTGTCGCTCACGCGTTTCTGGCATGCCGCAACCTGCTCGCTCACCGCGGTATCGGAGCGCTCGGGATGGTGGTGAAAGAGCACCAGCCGTTGCACTCCCGCGTCGAGCGCGAGGTCCACCACGTCTTCGTACCGCGAGTGACCCCACCCGCGATGCCGCTCATACTCGTCGGCCGTATACATCGCATCGTGCACGAGCAGCGAGGCCCCACGCACGAACGATACGAGCTCATCACGCCACCCCGGCGCCGACGAATACCCGTCGACGTTGCCGAGCTCGTTATCCGAAATGTAGACGAGTGCCGGGCTTCCGGCGTTACCGTCGGTGATGCGATAACCGGTTGCGCCCCCCGGATGACGTAGCGCAACGGTTTTCAGCGCGAAGCCCGCCCCGCGCTCGATCTCGTTGAGCGCGCGAAAGTGGACCTGCGCGCGAAAGGCATCGAACGTCACGGGGAAGACCGCACTCGTCATCTGCGCGCGAAGTGCGCGCTCGATGCCGCCCAGCGCGGCTGGGACGGCGCGGAAGGTGAACTCGTGTCCGGGCTCATAAAGCGGCGCGAAATAGGGGAGCCCCTGGATGTGATCCCAGTGCGCGTGGCTCAGCAGAATGTCGGCGACGATCGGCTTGCCGCTCGCGCGCTCGATGAGGGAGCGGCCGAGGTGGCGGATGCCCGTGCCGCCGTCGAGGATCATGAGCGCGCCGGCGCCGGTGCGGAGCTCGAGGCACGGCGTGTTGCCGCCGAAGTACGCGGTCGATGCGCCGGGGGAAGGCACGGAGCCGCGCGTTCCCCAGAAGGTGAGCGTGAGCGTCATCCTGCGCTCACGAACTCAGACTTTCACTCGCGCCAGCGCTTCGAGCCCTTCGCGGTTGGCAACGGAGATCTGGCGCCGCTCGACGTCGATCAGTCCGCGGTCCTGGAAGTCGCGCATCGCGCGCGAGACGGTCTCTCTGCTCGCGCCGATCATCTG
>JALYSW010000208.1 GCA_030854615.1 Gemmatimonadota bacterium | reverse complement strand
GTGCTCGCGAACTTCGGAATCGCGATCGCGGCCAAAATGCCGATGATGACGACGACGATCAGAAGCTCGATCAGGGTAAAGCCCTTTTTTCCACTGACGCGCATTGTTGTTCCTCCCGGAACAATAGGTCCATGTGCCGCCCCGACGGACGCACGCTCTCTCTGTCCCGGAAAGACGAGGAAACGGGGGGCCGGGTAACGGGCGTGGCTCGGGTAGCGACGTTACATTACAAGTATGACGGCTCTGCCAGTTATCTCCGCATTCAACGACGGCTACGTCGCCGAAATGCAGGAGCGATACGAGCGCGATCCGGGGTCTGTAGATGAGTCCTGGCGCCAGTTTTTCGCGATGGCAGGCCAGCTGCGGGGCGGTGCGGCCCCGCCGGTGGCCGATTCGGCCTATCTACGCAAGATCGCCGGCGCTGCGGCCCTCGTTCAGGCCATACGGCAGTATGGCCACCTGGGCGTCCAGATCGATCCGCTGGGCTCCGCGCCCGTCGGCGCCGCCGAGCTTCGCCCCGAGTTCCACGGCATCACCGAGGCGGATCTCGACACGATCCCCGGTGCGGCGCTCGGCTTCGATGCCGACGCCACCGCCGCGGAAGCCGTCGCGCGGCTCCGCGTGCTCTACTCTTCCACGATAGGCTTCGAGTTCGAGCACATCGAGCGCGATACCGAGCGCGCGTGGTTCCGCCGCGTCATCGAGGACGGCGAGATGCGCCGCACGCTCACCGATGAAGAGAAGCGGGCCGTCCTCCGCCGCCTCACCGAAGTCGACGGCCTCGAGCGCTTCCTCGGCCGCGCCTATCAGGGCTACAAGCGCTTCTCGATCGAGGGGAGCGACACGCTGGTCCCGATGCTCGAAGCGGCGATCGAAGGCGCGGCCGCCGCGGGCGCGCGCGAAGTCGTGATGGCGATGGCGCACCGCGGGCGCATCAACGTGCTCACCCACGTACTCGACAAGCCGGTGAGCGCGATGTTCGAGGAGTTCGAGGGGAAGTGGGCCGCCAATGCCGCGAGCGATACGGGCGACGTGAAGTATCACCTCGGCGCCGCGACCGATCGCGAACGCAATGGCGGTGAGCGCGTGCACGTCTCGCTGATGCCGAATCCGAGTCACCTCGAGATGGTGAACCCGGTGCTCGAGGGCGTCGCGCGCGCGCAGCAGCGCGTGCCCGGAACGCTGCGCGTGCTCGATGAGTCGAGCGTCCTCCCGGTCGCGATACACGGCGACGCGGCATTTCCGGGGGAAGGCGTCGTGGCCGAGACGTTCAACCTCTCGAATCTGCGCGGTTACCGCACGGGCGGCACGCTGCACATCATCGTCAACAATCAGATCGGCTTCACCACCGATCCGAGCGAGGGGCGGTCGACGCACTACGCGAGCGATCTCGCGAAGGGCTTCGAGGTGCCGATTCTCCACGTGAACGGCGACGATGCCGAGGCGTGCATCGCCTCCGTGTGGCTCGGCCTCGCGTACCGCGAGCGCTTCGGCAAGGACTTCCTCATCGACCTCGTCGGCTACCGCCGGCAGGGGCACAATGAGGCGGACGAGCCGGTGTACACGCAGCCGATGCTCTACGCCGCGATCAAGGCGCATCCGACCACGCGCGAGCTCTGGGGCCAGCGGCTCACCACCGAAGGCGTGATCGAGCCCGGCGCCTCCGAGCGACTCGACGCCGAAGTGCAGGCGCAGTTCGAGGCAATATACGCGCGCGTGAAGGGACAGGCGGCGGTCGACGCGGATCCCAGCGATCCCGGTGCAGCGCAGACATCCGCACCAGTGACGACGGCGGTGCCGGCCGAACAGCTCATCGCGCTCAACGAGCGGATGCTCAGCTGGCCGTCGGATTTTCATCCGCTGCCGAAGCTCGCGCGCGTGCTCGAGCGTCGGCGTCCGGCGCTGGCGGCCGATGGGGGCATCGACTGGGGCCACGCCGAAGCGCTCGCGTGGGCATCGCTGCTCACGAGCGGCACGTCGGTGCGCATCAGCGGGCAGGACGCCGAGCGCGGGACGTTCTCGCATCGGCAGGCGGTGCTGCACGATCACGAGAATGGCAAGACCTACACGCCGCTGCAGCATCTCTCCGAAGAGGCGGCGCCGTTCGAGATCTACAACTCGCCGCTCTCCGAGGTCGCGGTGCTCGCCTTCGAGTACGGCTACAGCGTCGCGTCGCGCGACACGCTCGTGCTGTGGGAAGCACAGTTCGGCGATTTCGCGAACGTCGCGCAGTGCATCATCGATCAGTTCATCTCGTCGGATGGCGCGAAGTGGGGACAGGACTCGGGCGTCGTGCTGCTCCTTCCACACGGCTACGAGGGGCAGGGGCCGGAGCACTCGAGTGCCCGCCTCGAGCGTTTCCTGCAGATGTGTGCAGAGGGGAACATGCGCGTCGCCTATCCGTCCACCCCCGCGCAGTACTTTCATATCCTGCGCCGGCAGGCACTCGATCCGGAGCGTCGTCCGCTCGTGCTGATGCAGCCCAAGAGCCTCCTGCGCCTTCCGCTCGCGGCGTCGCATCTCTCGGATCTCGCGTCGGGCACATTCCAGCCCGTACTCGACGATGCGATCGCGTCGAGGAATCCCGAGAAGGTGCGGCGGCTCGTGCTCTGCAGCGGGAAGATCTACTACGATCTCCTTGCGGGGGTCCAGGCCGCTGGTGGCAGTCGCGATCACCTCGCGATCGTGCGCGTGGATGAGCTCTACCCGTGGCCGTACGAGGCGCTCGCGGAGGTGCTCGATCGCTATACCGAGATCGACGAGGTCGTGTGGACGCAGGAGGAGCCGCGCAACATGGGCGCGTGGAGCTTCGTGTCGCCGCGGCTGCGAGCGGCCGTGGGCAACGCGATGACGATTCGCTACATCGGGCGCCCCGAGCGCGCGAGTCCCGCGGAGGGATACGCGGCGCCGCACGCGGAGCAGCAGGCGCAGCTCGTCGCGGAGACGCTCGCCCCGCCCGCCCCCAAGCGCGCGGGGGCACGTGCAACCTCCGCCGCGCGCTGAGCGTTGGTCCGGGATGACGGATGACACCGTAGCCTTCCACATCGCCGGATCCTCGTGAAGCTTCGGGCCGGCGTGTATGCACTGGCCACCCTCGCTCTCCTCGCGCCGCGCCCCTGTATTGCTCAGGAG